>NZ_RZQP01000380.1:0-3400 GCF_003998165.1 Mesorhizobium sp. M7A.F.Ca.US.007.01.2.1
CCGGGCGGAACCGCTTGCCCAGACTGCTGGACAGCAACCACGACATTCCAATTGCAAAGCAGATCGCGTACCGCTCGATTTTCAGAGGAAAAATATACATTCCGGCCGTCCCGGCGGATTTTTACGAGCCCAACTTCCCGGAGCTTGGCTAGGTGGTGCCACGAGGCTGTCCGGCTAATATTAAGCCGTTCGCGAATTTTGCGATCCGGCAATTCATAGTCGAGCAGCAAGCTCAAAATGTGCAGCCGCCGCGCATTGCCCAGCACCTCCAGAAATTCGGCCGCTTGTGCGGCGTTAGCCCTTAGTCCGTCCGAGACCATGGATGCCTCTTCCCCAGCAACTTGCCGTCACGCCCGAAGACTGCGGAACAATCGATCTCTTCAATGAACACGGCCAGATCATCTGGCACGAGCCACTGGGCGTAGGACCGAAGCCGTCTCAACCCACAAGCCTTGGCATGCCTCTCGGCGCGCTCGGATTCAAGTCCAGCCATCGTTGAGCGCTGTTGTTGGATTGGCACGAAACCATTGAGGCGTCCTTCCGCCAGCTGACTGGCCCAGCAAGTCGTGACCTGTTCCACTCACCGCTCCTTTACGTGACCCGGCAGACAAAATACCACAGCCATGTCGATAGTGTCGGCTCCTCCATTATGATTAAGGTGGCGGGTTCTCCCCACCGCATTTCGGAGTTAGCCCTTTTGACGGTATGATTGCATTGCGTATCAACGGGATGCGCGGATGGGTTATTCCCATTTCGACCGAGCCTCCGTTGTTGCGCCGACGCAGGCGGGCCGAAGCTTTCAACACATCGACTTGCCCGGTGCGATGTAGTGTCGTTCGATGACCAACACCGCCTCCCCTTCCCTCTGATGGCCTCCATCGATTACCAAAATCGTAAATCCGCGACCTACAGTGCCAGTCGCTTCGTCCGGTCTTCGTTGAGCCCCCAGCCGATTGGATATCGCTCTGCCCAAGCACTCTTGGTTCCCCTTGAAAGATCATAAATGAATCGTGTGGCAGGCCTGAGCATCGAGTAGCAACCATGGGCCTCGTGCTACGGGTGACCGGCGCCCCCGACCCGAAATCGTTGCTCGCCCCTCTTTTCTGAAGGATACGGGCCCCCTCTGTAGCCCAGCAACCACCCATCATTATGAGGATTGCTTGCGACAGGGGGCGAGCGATGCCGTAACCGCTGAGATCTCCTTCCCGGTCGATGTCAACCACGATCAGCACCGAATGGCCAATGACGACGCCAGCTTCGCGTAGTCCCTGGGCGGCATCGGGATGAGTAGGCAAAAGCCTCCTGGCTTTTTTGTTTCGAGCAAGGCGTCACGAAGGCTGGTCAGCGGTTCTGGCAATCTTCACCATGCGACCTTGCCTCCTGCAAACGGCTAACTCGCAATCGAGCGAACGCTACTAAAGAACGCCTCGACCAAGGAAATTGGTATCTTACAATACCGGCGCAGGCTTGTTGGGCTTTCAGTTGTAATCCTGTGCCGATGATGAAATCATGCGCGCGCTTGACAACGGGCAGGTTAATTCAAGTTCCGCCACCAGGAGGAGAAGCGGTATGACCACTCAGGTTGTACATCGCGTATTCGGTCCCAAGCAGGTCAGGCAATTCAGGGAAGTCTACGAGCGCGCGCGCGTTGTGGAGGCAACTTACCCCGATTCGCACATTGCCAGCAAAGCCGCCAAACGGCTGATCGAGGCATTCGAAGCCGAGATCCAGACTGACGGGACGGTTCTGGATTTTCAGCAGCTATGCGAAGCAAACCCCCTGGGGACCGCCTGAGACCCGGACGTTGTCTGGCGAAGGCTCACGATGAACCGCTTCATCTGCCGACGTCAGCCATGCCCTGCAGGCGGATCGTGCTTGCCGTTCAAAAATCAAATTTCGGAAGTGGGTCGCCATGCGGAGCGATAGGGGAGCCATGGGGTGTTGGGCGGCGGTGGCTCCCCTATCCTGTCTCCGCATTTGTTCGCAGACAGGCAGCGTAAGCTCGAGCAGACGCCGGCAATCCAGTGTTCAGCGTGGTGTATACATCGTCAACGAAGCTTTTGGAGGTATGATGCAGCGTTGTCAGGAGGTGCGAGCAAACCCAACCACCGCCTATCGCATGAGACCCGCCGAATTAATCGCAAGAGCGCGTGCAACCAACACAGTGCGCGGTAACCGAGGATATCTATAGCCTGGTGCGGCACGGGCATGCGCCTTAGTTCGGGCCGCTCGCGCGGGTCAAACCGGTTTGGAGTCCCGTCTTCTCAACGTAAAAATTTACCGAAAAAATTAACTTATGTTAGAGAATGCTAATAAATAGCTCCTACACTCCCGAGGCTGCTCTACATGTCAGCAGCCACGTTGCTTGAGGTTCGCAATCAGCCTTGAGCGTGGAAAATGGGTCGGGTACCAAAAACTTCAAATTCTAAGAAAGGGCACTTATCGGGCGCCACAGGTACCTTCGTTGGGGAAGGGTGAGTATCGGTATGGTTTCTACAGCAGGACTGCACAGTTACGGTTCGTCAAATCGATCAAGAGTTCCGTCCAGCGGCACAGAAAATCTCCACCAAGAAGCAGGTAAGCAATACCTTCTCATGCTGGACGGGAGGGCCTTGGACCGCGAGTGTCTCGCTTCGGCGCTTGAGGATCATGAATTGGGCATGGTGGTCGTCGCCATGGGTTCGATCGAGGAATGGCGCATAAGGAAGGGTTCGGCTTCTCCCCTTTCAACCATACTCTTCAACCTCGGCGGCCGGAAGGTCACCGATCAGGGCATTGCAGAAGAAATCAGGCATATTTCGTCCGAGTTCAAGACCGTTCCGGTGGTCATCCTGGCCGACACCGAAGATCTTGCACAGGTGCTGACGGCTCTCGAATGCGGCGCACGCGGCTACATTCCGACTTCGGTCGGGATCGATGTGTGTGTCGAGGCGATCAACTTGGCTGCAGCCGGAGGCATCTTCGTTCCGGCCAGTAGTGTCCTTTCCATGCGGCACCTGATAAAATCAGGCAACTGCGACGCCCGGCCCTTGACGGGCATGTTCACGCTCAGGCAGGCAGAGGTCGCCCAGGCACTGCGACGCGGCAAGGCGAACAAGATCATCGCCCACGAACTGAACCTTCGCGAAAGCACTGTGAAGGTTCACATCCGAAACATCATGAAGAAATTGAAGGCGACCAACCGCACGGAGGTCGCCTACAAGGTGAACGATCTCTTCGCGGAAGGACCTCTGGGCCAAGAGTGATCGCATCAACAAGACGGCCCGTCCTGGTTTAGTGCTGGCGGGTCGTGTTTTTTGTCAACAGAACATTTGAATGAAGGTCGATGGATTTCGCGTTGCCGCACGACCGATGCCACGCGAGACTCCCTTCTGAATCGTGACTTTGCTCCGCGCAATGG
>NZ_RZQP01000381.1:0-3381 GCF_003998165.1 Mesorhizobium sp. M7A.F.Ca.US.007.01.2.1
GTGTGTTTCGTGTCGGCCGCCCAAAGCGGCTTTTATGGTGGAGCGTAGGCGGATAATTGCGCTCTGGCAAACTTAGGAAATTCCGGAAAAACCGGCTTCCCTTGCCTTTTCGTTCGCAATCCGCCCAAAAGCTTGTCAAAAATTACCATTGCAGGGAAATTACGTCAATAGTACTGACATAATCTCTCTTTCCCACGGAGAAATAATGACGGATCGAAGCCCAGCCGCCGGAAAACCGATCAGGACCGCAATGTCGGTCGAGGACGGCATCGACTTCGCCATCATCGAGCTGCTCTTCTTTGCCTATCGCGACTTCACCTCCGATCCGGACCAGATCCTGGCCGATTACGGCTTCGGCCGGGCCCACCACCGGGTGCTGCATTTCGTCAACCGCAGGCCGGGCCTGACGGTCGCCGAACTGCTCGACGTGCTGAAGATCACCAAGCAGAGCCTGGCCCGTGTGCTCAAGCAACTGATCGACACCGACCATATCGTGCAGTTGCAAGGTCCGCGCGACCGCCGCCAGCGCGAACTTTATCCGACAGCCAAAGGCCGTGCGCTGGCGCTGGCGCTGGCGCGGCCACAGTCGCGCCGCATCCATGCTGCATTGGGGGATTCCGGAGTAACCGAACGGACCTTGGTGGAACGGTTCCTCGAAGCGATGGTCAATCCGGAACTGAGGGCGCAGATCGACGTTGGGTCCGCAAAAATGTCAGGGAAAAGCCATGGAGAGCACTGAACGGGTCGATCACGCGGCCGCGCCGGACGACGACGCGCCGCATCTGCTTGTCGTCGACGACGACACCCGCATCCGCAATCTTCTCAAGCAGTATCTGACCGAAAATGGCTTTCGCGTCACCGTTGCCGGCAATGCCGGCGAAGCCAGGCGCAAGCTTGCCGGCCTCGACTTCGACCTTCTGGTGCTGGACGTCATGATGCCCGGCGAGACGGGCGTCGACCTGACCAAGTCGCTGCGGGCCGAAAAGAACGTACCGATCCTGATGCTCACAGCGCTGTCGGAGACCGACAGCCGCATCTCAGGGCTGGAGGCTGGCGCCGACGACTATCTGCCAAAGCCGTTCGATCCGCGCGAGCTGATCCTGCGCATCAACAACATCCTGCGCCGCGGTGGCCCGGCGACCACGCCCAAGGTCGAGCAGTTGGTCTTCGGCCCCTACACGTTCCAGATCGCCCGGCGCGAATTGAAGCGTGGCGGCGAGGCGTTGAAGCTGACCGATCGCGAGCAGGAGATCCTGGCGATCTTCGCCGCGCGGGCGGGCGAGACGATACCCCGCCACGAGCTTGTCGGCGACGATTCGGAAGTCGGCGAGCGCACCATCGACGTCCAGATCAACCGGCTGCGCCGCAAGATCGAGCGCGATCCGTCCAATCCGGTCTGGCTCCAGACCGTACGCGGTATTGGGTATCGGCTCAGCGTGGAATAGAATGCCGCCTGCGGCCGGCTGAACGGCTGCGGGCAAGCGAAAAGAGCGAATGGCAACCACGGAACTGGAACAGCCGGGCAATGGCGGCTTGAGCGCACGCGCCGCGCGGACGCTGAAGGCGGTGCCGCGCGCCTGGAACCGCTTCTGGCGCCTCGTCTCGCTCTATATGCCCAAGCGGCTCTATGCCCGCTCGCTGATCATCGTCATCGCGCCGATGATCCTGCTGCAATCGGTCGTCGCCTTCGTCTTCATGGAACGTCACTGGGCAACCGTGACGCAGCGCCTGTCGCAGGCCACCGTGCGCGACATCGCCGCCATCATCGACCTGATCGAGACCTATCCGCGCGATGCCGACTACACCAACATAATCCGCATCGCCCAGGACCGCATGCAGCTGAAGGTCGACCTCTTGCCGCCCGACCCACTCCCCGCGCCCGGTCCAAAGCCGTTTTTCTCGATTTTGGATGATGTTCTCTCGTCCGAGATCACCCGCCAGATCAACCGCCCGTTCTGGATCGACACGGTCGGCAACTCCAACATCGTCGAGGTACGCGTGCAGCTCGAGGGCAAGGTGCTGCGCGTCTTCGTGCGCCGCAGCCAGGCCTATGCCTCTAACACCCACATCTTCCTGATCTGGATGGTCGGCACCTCGCTGGTGCTGTTGATGATCGCCATTCCCTTCCTGCGCAACCAGATCCGGCCGATCCTGATGCTTGCCGAAGCCGCCGAAAGCTTTGGCAAGGGCCGGCCGATGCCGCGCGATTTCCGGCCGCGCGGCGCCGAGGAGGTTCGCCGCGCCGGCTTTGCCTTCATGCAGATGCGCGAGCGCATCGAACGCCAGATCGAACAGCGCACCGCCATGCTGACCGGCGTCAGCCATGACCTCAGAACCATCCTCACTCGCTTCAAGCTGCAGCTGGCGCTTTCCGGCGGCAAGGCCGAGACCAAGGCAGCGCTCGACCAGGACATCGACGACATGCAGTCGATGCTCGAAGGCTATCTGTCCTTTGCCCGCGGCGAAGCTTCGGAAGACGCCGGACGGTTCGATCTCGAGGCCTATTTCGAAAAGCTCGACGAGGAAGCCAGGCTGCGCAAGCGTAAGCTGTCGACGACGCTTGCCGGCGATCACGATGTGCATGTGCGGCCCAATGCCTTTGCCCGGCTGATGTCCAACGTCATCGGCAACGCCTTCCGCTATGCCAAGACGGTGGAGGTCAACGCCACCCATGGCCGCGGCTCGCTGCTGGTCACCATCGACGACGATGGTCCGGGCATTCCCGCCGATCGACGCGAAGACGTGTTCAAGCCTTTCGTGCGGCTCGACGAGGCCCGCAACCTCGATGCCAGCGGCACCGGGCTCGGCCTGTCGATCGCCCGCGACATCGCCCGCTCCCATGGCGGCGACATCACTCTTGAAGACAGCCCGCTCGGCGGACTGCGCGCCATCATCAAGGTTCCGGCATAACCGGGCACGATTGCGAAAAGTGGAAACGGCTTCATCCGCCCGTCATGAAACCATGATCAAGAGCGCGCATGAAGCGCGCGACCTCAATTGATTCGGCCTTGCCGCCTCACTTCGACCCCGTACCTGTCCGGGTGCGCTGGAGCGAAGCGAGAGCAGCAGGCTGGTCGCCGTTCCGGCATCGTCTCAAGGCAACCGTCGACCTTTCAAGCAAAGGGCCGCCATGCGCATACTGATGGTCACCGATGCCTGGCGCCCGCAGGTCAACGGCGTCGTCCACACGCTGGAGCGGCTCACCGAGACGCTGAAGTCCTTCGACGTCGCGGTGGATTTCCTGACGCCCAATATCTTTCGCACCCTGCCCTTGCCGACCTATCCCGACATCAGGCTGGCGCTGACCACGCCCGGCCATGTCGCGCGCCTGATCGACGCCGGCAAGGCCGACCACATCCACATCGTCACCGAAGGCTGTCT
>NZ_RZQP01000382.1:0-3375 GCF_003998165.1 Mesorhizobium sp. M7A.F.Ca.US.007.01.2.1
GGAAAAGGCACGGTCGTCTCCGGAGCAAGGGGATTTGTCTACCTTTGCGGAAATACGGCAACCGCCGAAAATTATGATCCGACCGGAAAGAGAGGAGGGGGATTCACTGGCGATGCTGCGGCACAGTGGCGCGCAATTCTGGCGAACATCAAATCAGATCTGGAAGAACTCGGCAGCGCGCTCGACTATCTCATCCGGCTGACCTTCTTCATCAAGGGGCCATTTCCCGATGGCGGCGTTCTGAGTTCACCCAATTTTCGTCTCGACGTACTGGACGAGTTCTTTGCCGAGCATTGCCCGAAGCACTGCAGCTATAACAACCCGCCGCCTTCGGAGGTGATCGGAGTTGCAGCGCTTGCGCAAGCCGACATCGTCGTTGAAATTGTCGCGGTGGCGGCGTTGCCTGACTGAAGAATTTCGCATGCAGCGCTGGCTTGATTGACTTGGCTCTCGCGTGTCACTCCGGGGCTGTGGCGGGAGCCGTGTAACGGCGGCGCACGGCATCAAGCACCCGCTTGCGGCTCTCCTCCGCCGACAGGGTCTTGTCCTCTTCCGCCTGGGCGGTTTCGCGCGCCAGGTCCTTGTCCCTGATCTGATGTCGAAACCATTTGGAATAGTCGCCGGTGCGCAAATGAAACTCCCAGGTCTTGTCATCTATGCCCTCGGCGATCTGAGCGAAGATCATCAGATTGTGAGCCCTGAGATTCATCGCATTCTCAGGGCCATGGAAATAGAAGCTGCCGGCTTCGTCGAGCTGGCCTTCGGCATATTTCCGGCTGTGCCGCTTGAGTGACTGACGTGGTTCGACCACTTTGACCGTCTTGACTTTTTTGCCTGCCTGCGGCCGCCAGAACAGCACGCGCGCACCTTTCGGGCTGGGGATGACTTTCGGCGGCTCAATGCCGGTTTCACGGCAGAAGACCTTCACGACGTCCTTTGCCTTGGGGCCAAGCGCAATGATGGCTGTCACCAGGCGCAAGGCGTCTGTCGAGATCGCCTCGGGGTGAACGGTGATCAGGATTGTGCCAGGCAATTCCAATGACAGAACCGCCCGCGTATCGTCGCGCCGCTTGGGCAGAAGATGATGCGCTTCATCGATCACGAGCCAGTGCGGTCTCGCGGTGCGCCGGCGGAAACTGCTGAGGCCAGGCAGCAGGTCGGCAAAGAAATCCGGCCTCTCGTCGACCCGCAGGGCCAGTCCATTGACGACTATGTTGCTGTCGGCCTTGGCGATCAGATCGAGCACTTGCGCCTTTGTCGGCGCGCTTGAGCCGTCTCCCAGGCGAACGGCGCCTTCGAGGCCATCATAGTCGCCTTCGGGATCGAAGACACAAAACTGAAAGCCGCTTTCGACGAAGCGTTCGGTCAGCGCGGTGGCCAAGGTGGATTTACCGATACCGGAACTCCCGGCAATGAGGATCGTGTCGCTCGGCGACAGGTAGGTATCGTCGCCGCCAGATGATCCAAGAACGATGCCGTTATGGCGCTTCGGCACTATCGCGTGATCACGCTTTATCAGCTTTGCGATCAGTTGCTCCACGCCTTTGCCTCGGGCGCCACGCATGATCAGGTTGGCTGTATCCTTGACCGCCGGAATTGCATTTTCGACGGCGACGCTGCAGCCACAGGCTTGCAGGAACGCATGATCGTTCTCGGCGTCGCCGACGCCGACGACGTTGTGCGGCGAAAGTCGAAGGTCCTGAAGGGCCGCGGCGAGCCCGGTGGCTTTGTTGATGCCGCTCGGCAGGATCATCACCGCGCCCTTGTTGAAGATGATTTCCAGTTCGAGCCCCATCTTCTTGATGACCTCAAGCACGGTCGCTTGATGCGGTTCCCAGGTCGCGACGATCGATCGTCCGACCGAAAGCGGCTTGACGCCCTGCCTCTTCAACCTGGCGACGAATTTGGGCTCGGGCGGCGGGGCGATCACCCGCTCTTCCTCGCTGGCCGGCGTGTAGATCATCGCGCCATTTTCAGCGACGACCTTGTCGAAGAGGCTAAGCTCGGGAAAGACGCCCTTGAGATCGGGCAGTTCACGCCCGGTGACGAGAACCAGCTTGCGGCCGCTTTTCTTGAACCGCTCAAGCGCAGTGAGCGTTTTCTTGGCGACGACCCCATCATGAGCCAGCGTGCCGTCATAGTCAGTCGCCAATGCAATGAAATACATTCCGCCAACCCTTCTCGGTTCCGATTGCTCTGCGACTAGAACGTGTGATCGAGACAAAGGCTCCCCACCGACCGGATCGAGGTCTTGGAGAAGGGGGAACGGGTCCGCCCTCGGAAATCAGGAACTCCTTCGGTGCCGGCACGTTGACCAGACAAGCCGGGAACCGTCCCGGTCCTTGTTGGCGGCGCAAACCCCGTCGCCGAAATCCACACCAAGCGCAATGAAAGGTAAGGCCATGGGCTTCTTTTCGAAGGACATCAAGACACTCGACGATCTCTTCGTGCACACGCTGCGCGACATCTATTACGCCGAAAAGCAGATCGAGAAAGCGCTGCCGAAGATGATCGACAAGGCAACCGACCCGCAATTGAAAGCCGGATTTGAAAAGCACCTCGATCAGACGAGAGGCCATGTCGAGCGCGTCGAACAGGTGTTTGAGTTGCATGGCGTCAAGGCCAAGGAGGTCAACTGTCCGGCAATCGACGGCATTCTCGAGGAGGCCGACGACGTGAGCGGTGACGTCGATGACAAGGAGGTTCTCGACGCGGCGCTGATTGCTTCGGCGCAGGCCGTCGAACACTACGAGATGACGCGCTACGGCACGCTCATCGCCTGGGCCAAGCAGCTTGGCCGCACCGACTGCGCCAATGTGCTGGCCAAGAATCTCAAGGAAGAACAGGCGACAGATCGCAAGCTCACCGAAATGGCCGAAAGCAAGATCAACCTGCAGGCAGCCGAATAAGGCTGCAATCCGGCCGGCTGGTAACTCGGCCGGCCGGATTGCCGGTAGGTTCCATCCCGTCAGCGAGACGGGTCGACGCCCAGTGCCGCTGATTGCTTGCGCAGCGCCTCACCGTCATCCTGCGGCACATGCCGAGCAGACCCTGCGGTTTCCGTGTAGATGCGATACGCTACACAAGCGAACGCCACCATGAAAAGCAGACGGCCCATCCATCCTACTCCTTCGTTGCGGATTTCGGTTCGGCCATCCTCAGTACCCTCCGACGACGGGCAAGATCTCGCCGGTGATGTAGCTCGAGCAATGCGGCGAAGCGAGGAACACATAGGCCGGCGCGAGCTCTTCCGGTTGCGCTGGTCGTTTCATTGGCGTGTCGGCGCCGAATTTCGAGACGTCGTCAGCTTCCTTGTCCGACGGATTGAGCGGCGTCCACACCGGACCCGGTGCTACCGCATTCACCCTTATGCCC
>NZ_RZQP01000383.1:0-3370 GCF_003998165.1 Mesorhizobium sp. M7A.F.Ca.US.007.01.2.1
CGGTAGCTGACCGGCGCCTGATAGTTGCGTCGCCCATCGCCGGCGCCAACCAGAAACTCCCGCAATCCCTGCAGGGCAGCCGTTTCATGCTCATCGCCCCAGAGCGTGTCGAGCGCCGCGTCATAGTGCTCGAGCGGCGCGCGAAACGCTTCGATCGACAGCGCGAAAACTTTTTGCGCCATGCGGATGCGGCGGCGCCCCGCGAGCGCTGCGTCGGCCACCAAAGCGGCGGCGCAGGGCGAGCCGTTGATGAGCGAGCCGCGTTCCTTGACCTCGAGGTCGAAGCGCGTCGAAAGTTCTGCAAACAAGGGATAGAGCGCCAGGATCTCACCGGCGCCGCCCTGGCCGGAGGCCGGCACGACAGGCATCGGCCCACCGTCGAGCATCGCGGCCACGGCAAGCGCGATGCGCGGCGTGGTGGCGGCGTTGCCCTCGATGAAGTTTGTCAGACGGGCAAGCACGATCGCCCTGACCACGCGATCCGGCAAGGGATCGCCGAACGAGGTGGCGGCGGCAAACGCCTTGATGCGCGCATGGCGATCACGCTCGTCAGGTTCGAGCTTTCGGCTTGCCAATTCCCCCATGGCGGTTGTGACGCCATAGATGACCGGTGGCGGATCGGATTCAATCAGCTTCAGAAACGAGACGCGGCATTCGGCGATGCGCTGCAAGGCCTTCTCGCTGATCTCCACCGTGTCCTTCTTCCAGGCGACGCGGAAGACAGTGTCGAGGTTGATGTCTTCACGCGTCGACAGGCTAACTGGCATGCTTCACACCATCGGAAATAAGGGACTTAGTAGAGTGGTTCCTCGAACAGCGTCTTGTCGCCGTCGACCAGCGCCTTGATCTGCGCGGTGCCGTCGCCGGCAAGAGCAAGACGGATGCCGAATGGCCGCACCCGCATGTCGTTCTGGATCGCCATCCCCTCGCCTTCCGGCAGATAGAAGCGCTCGATGCCATAGTCCGGCGCGATGGTCGCCTCTTCGCCGCGAAGGTCCCAGCCTTCGGCGATGTGGCCTAGAATATCGGCCTCGTCGGCGGTTGCCATCGTTGGCGCCTTGCCGAACCAGGCGGCCGTCGGCTGCCAATAGCCGTCGGCGCCCTTCTTCAGGCGCACCACAATCGACGTATCGTCGCTTGAAAATTTGTCGGGCGGAATGTTGGCGATCATTTTCACCGGTATGCGTGAAATCTCGTAGCCCAGGATAATATAGTCGCCGCGCAGGAGGTCGCGCGGATCGACGGGTTCGATCTTCAGCAGCACTTCCTTGCCGTTGCGCAGGATCGCCGCCCGGCCGGCGATGATCCAGCTCAGGAAGCCTATCTGGACGAGCGCCAGCACCAGCGCCGAGATGACAAGCCTTTTCCCGGTGATCATGCCGTGGCTCCCTTGGCGTCTGGGCCCTTCATGCGTTTTTCCACGCGGATGATGACGATCGCGAGGATGCCGAGCAGCACCGCGGCGGCCAGGAAGAAACCGGCCGTATCGAGCATCGATTGCAGGGTCACGACATAGATGATGGCGAGTTCGAAGGCGAAGCCGAGATAGGCAAGCCAGCGTAGCCCACGGCTCTCCCGTCCTGCCAGCACGATCGCGGCGACAACACCGGCCAGCGCGATCGCCGAAGCGAGGGCAAAACCGCTGTTGTAGGTGCTCTCGTCGGCGAGTTCGAACTGGATCATTGCGAGGCCGGTGAGGAAGGCGAGCAGCGCGTGCAAGGGCAAGCGGCCGCCGAGTTGCACGACCCGGTCGACCGGGCCAGGCGCGAAGACCGAGGCCGCGAACAGCAGCGCCGAGGCGACGACCAGCGGGATCGCCACCTGCAGCGTGTCGTGGTTGGTGACCAGCAGCATGAGATAGAACAGCACCGACAGGATAATCAGGTGGCGCGCCGCCTGGCTGCGGGTCCAGAACGAGACGGCAAACAGCACGATCGCCATCACGACGAAGCCGTGCGGAAAATCGCTGCGGCTGTAATAGTCGAAGCCTTTGAGGACCAGCCAGGCATCGGCGATGCCGACCGAAGCCACCGTCAGCGGGTTCGATCGCAGCGCAACCGCCGCCAGCGCCGTGCCGGCTCCCCAGGTCACCAGAGCCGAGGCCTCGTCGCCCGAGAGATGATACATCTGGCCGATCAGCGCGATCGAGCCGCCGAAAGCCGCGGCCGCCACGATCCACAGCGCTTCCCCGATTGCCGCATGGTCGCGGGCCTTCAGCACCGCGCCGCCGACATAGCCGCCAAGGATGACGGCAAACAGCGCCGCCACGCGCGCCAGCCTCGGGATCGCGTCCCAATTGGCGGCGACGAAAATCAGGATGGCGGCGCCGAACAGCAAGGCGGCCATCATAGCCAGGATCGAGCCGAAGCTCAGCGACTTGCGCTCGTTGGCCTCGACATCGCGCGCCAGCGAATCGGCCGTCGCGGCGTCGATCATGCCGGCCTGCTGCCAGCGCGCGATATCCGCCCTGACCCGCGACGAATAGCTCGCCATGCTGCTTCTCCCCCCCAAGTTTGGTCTTTTTTGCAGCCGATCCGGTCAAGCCGTTGACGCTTAGGCATTTTCCGATTCGGGTTTCTTTGTGTCAGGTCCGTGAACGAGCGTTAATGCTGCATTGCACAATTTGCATTGCTGCCATGCAGCCATAGCGCTTTTAAATCGATATGGGTCCGCCTATTTATAGTTCGTACACAAACGGAATGATCCGCAAGAAAGACGAAACGAGAACTACCATGAACCTGATCCGCAACTACCGCAACTGGCGCCGCTACAGGGACACCGTGTCCGAGCTGAGCCGCCTGAGCAACCGTGAACTGACCGACCTCGGCATCAGCCGCAGCGACATTCCTTACGTCGCTCGCAAGGCGGTCTAATTCTTCGGACCGCGAATGGTCCGAACCAGTTTTGAAAAAGAGAACGACAATGAACCTGATCCGCAACTATCGTAACTGGCGCGTTTATCGCGAGACGGTTACCGAGCTGGGTCGCCTTTCGAACCGCCAGCTGCATGATCTCGGTATCGTCCGCGACGAAATCAAGATCATCGCCCGCCAGGCGATCTAGACAGAATTTCGCCAGGGTCGACCTCCTCCCCGACCTTGACGAATACGGTCACCCCTTACCTCCTCCCAAGGGTTGACCACCAAAACGGCGCCCGCCGCACCTCCTCCCGCGGCGGGCGTTGTTTCCCGGCAAATCGAATTTTGCCCCAAAGGTTTCGCTCCTTTTCAAACAGCGAAAGAGTTTTCGTCAAAGCCGACCTCCTCCCCGGCGATGACGAATCGGCCCGACCTTCACCTCCTCCCGAGGGTTGGCCACAAAAACGGCGCCCGCCGCACCTCCTCCCGCGGCGGGCGCTGTTTCCCAGGGG
>NZ_RZQP01000384.1:0-3355 GCF_003998165.1 Mesorhizobium sp. M7A.F.Ca.US.007.01.2.1
GTGCCAGCAATCCTCGGCGGCGCCCATCGAGCCCCAGGAAATGCCGAAGCGAGCCCGGTTGAGGCATCCGAACGGTCCGCCAAGGCCCTTTGCGTTGGGCAGCAGCGCGTCCTCGCCGACCTCGACGCCTTCCATCACCACTTCGCCGGTGATCGACGCCCGCAGCGACAGCTTGCCGCCGATCTTCGGCGCCGAAAGCCCTTTCATGCCCTTTTCCAGCACGAAGCCACGGATCTCGTCCTTGCCGTTCTCCCCCTTCAGCTTCGCCCAGACGACGAACACATCGGCGACGGGCGCGTTGGAAATCCACATCTTCGAACCGGACAGCTTGTAGCCGTTGGCGGTCTTCTCGGCGCGCGTCTTCATACCGCCCGGGTCGGAGCCTGCATCCGGCTCGGTCAGGCCGAAACAGCCGATCCACTCGCCGCTGGCGAGCTTGGGCAGGTACTTCTTGCGCTGTTCGTCCGAGCCATAGGCATAGATCGGATACATCACCAGCGACGACTGCACTGACATCATCGACCGATAGCCGGAATCGACGCGCTCTACTTCGCGTGCGACCAGCCCATAGGTGACGTAGTTCGCGCCAAGCCCGCCGAATTCTTCAGGGATGTTGATGCCGAGCAGGCCGGCCTCGCCCATTTCACGGAAGATCGCGGTGTCGAAGGTCTCGTTGAGGTAGGCGTCCTCGATCCGCGGCGCCAGTCTGTCGGCGGCGAAGGCGGCCGCCCCGTCGCGCACCATGCGCTCGTCTTCCGAAAGCTGGCCCTCGATCAGGAACGGGTCTTCCCAGACGAATGCGTTCTTGTCGGCGGCCATCGCGTTTCTCCCAACCAATGCATGTCGCTCAAAACGATGACATGCATGAAGCAAAATGTTGGCCCGTTCTATCGGCCTGCGCCTCGAAAAAATCAAACGAAATTGATTCACCGATCAATGATCGTTAGGAATGGATCATGAGTGTCCAACGCCGCCTTTTACCCAACATCAGCGCCCTTGCCGCCTTCGAGGCTGTGGCCCGGCTCGGCAGTTTCACCGCCGCCGCCCAGGAGCTAGATCTGACCCAGGGCGCGGTCAGCCGCCAGATCAAACTTCTGGAAGATCAGTTCGGCCGCCGGCTGTTCGAACGCGACAGCCGCAATGTCAGGCTGTCGACATCGGGCGAGATCTACGCCGAGGCGGTGCGTTCAGCACTTGGGCAATTGCGTGACGCAGCCCTTGGATTGATGAGCAATCGGCATAGTGGCATGCTGAACCTTGCCATTTTGCCGACCTTCGGCACGCGCTGGCTGATGCCGATGATCCCCGATTTCGTCGAAAACAATCCCGATATCACCATCAACTTCGTCACCCGCGTCGGTCGCTTCGACTTCGCCAGGGAGAGGCTGGATGCCGCCATCCACTACGGCCTGCCGGACTGGCCGGAGGCCGACTCGACACTGTTGGTGCGCGAAACCGTGGCGCCGGTCGTGTCGCCCGAATTCCTCGCCGGCCGCGCCATCGCCGCACCGGCCGATATCGGCCGCCTGCCGCTGCTGCACATGGCGACGCGTCCTGGCGCCTGGACCGAATGGTTCGAGCATCAGGGCCTGAGCGCGCCGACCGGACCCGGCATGCAGTTCGAACAGTTCGGCACCGCCGCCCAGGCCTGCATGGCGGGGCTCGGCGTGGCGCTGCTGCCGTTGATCCTCATTGCAGGTGAATTGCAGCGCGGCCAGCTGGTGCCGGCGCCAGGCCAGCCCATGCAAAGCCGCAGTGCCTACTATCTCGTCGTCCCGCACGACAAGCGCGGCCATCCGCCGGTCGCCAGTTTTCGCGACTGGCTGCTGGGCCAGGTCGAGAAGGAACCGGCCGTTCTGGCGTGGTAGCTACTTTCGCTTCAGCGCATTCGCCAAAGCAGCACCGAACGCTCCCTGTTGCGCCGGCCGCTCCGGCTGGCGTTGCTGGGGTGCCGGCGAACGTGGTGCCGGCCTGCCGCCACCATTGTCGCGCGGTCCGCTGCGCGGTGCACCGCCCTCGCCGCTATCCTTGCGCATGGAAAGGGCGATGCGCTTGCGCTTGATGTCGACGTCGACGACGCGCACCTTCACCACGTCGCCGGCCTTCACGACCTCATGCGCGTCCTTGATGAACCGATCGGCCAGCTGCGAGACATGCACCAGCCCGTCCTGATGCACTCCGATATCGACGAAGGCGCCGAAGGCGGCCACGTTGGTGACCGTGCCTTCCAGCAGCATGCCGGGCTTCAGATCCTTGATGTCGTCGATGCCGTCGGCGAAGGTCGCCGTCTTGAAGCCTGGGCGCGGGTCGCGGCCGGGCTTTTCCAGCTCCGCCAGGATATCGCGCACCGTCGGCAAGCCGAAACGCTCGTTGACGAAGACGCGTGGGTCGAGTGCCTTGAGCGCGGCACTATCGCCCATCAACGACCGCACATCGCGCCCGCAGGCAGCGACGATCTTCTTCGCCACACCATAGGCCTCCGGATGCACCGACGAGGCGTCGAGCGGCTCGCTGCCATTGGCAATGCGCAGGAAGCCGGCGGATTGTTCGAAGGCCCGAGGTCCGAGCCGCGGCACCTTGAGCAGGTCCTTCCGGCTGGCGAAGGGCCCGGTCGCATCGCGATGCGCAACGATCGCGTCGGCCAGCGATGCGCCCAGACCTGAAACGCGCGCCAAAAGCGGCGCCGAGGCAGTGTTGAGATCGACGCCGACGGCATTGACCGCGTCCTCGACCACCGCTTCCAGCGAGCGGCCGAGACGGTACTGGTCGACATCATGCTGGTACTGGCCGACGCCGATCGATTTGGGTTCGATCTTGACCAGTTCGGCCAGCGGATCCTGCAGCCGCCGGGCGATCGAGACAGCGCCGCGCAACGACACGTCGAGGCCGGGGAATTCCGCCGCCGCCGTCGCCGATGCCGAATAGACCGAGGCGCCGGCCTCGCTGACGATCACTTTCAGTGGCTTCGGCCCGCCGTCCGCCGGCATGTCGGACAGCATGTCGGCCACCAGCTTTTCCGTCTCGCGGCTGCCGGTGCCGTTGCCGATCGAAATCAGCTCGACCTTGTGCTGGCGGATGAGCTTGGCGAGTTCCGCCTGCGTGCCGCGCACATCGTTTCTGGGCGGAAATGGATAGACCGTCGTCGTTGTCAGCACCTTGCCGGTGCCGTCGACCACCGCCACCTTGACGCCGGTGCGGATGCCGGGGTCGAGCCCCATCGTGGCGCGCGAGCCGGCGGGAGCGGCCAGCAGTAGATCCTTGAGGTTGCGGGCAAAGACGTGGATCGCTTCCTCCTCCGCCCGCTCGCGCAGATCGCGCATCAAATCGAGCGTCAGATGCAGCGACAGTTTTATAC
>NZ_RZQP01000385.1:0-3322 GCF_003998165.1 Mesorhizobium sp. M7A.F.Ca.US.007.01.2.1
CATGCGGGTCGACCAGCGTGGCGAAGGTGTAGCGCGCCGGCGTACGGCCCTTGGTGTCGCGCCACTCCCGGTTGGTGTAGGTTTCCAGGCACTGGATGAAGCTTTTTTCCTCGTCCTCTGTCATCCGCGCCAATGGATGAAAGCCGATCTTGCGGATCGAGGCCCATTCGGCGCTGTCCTTGATGTGGACTTCGAGCGCCGGTGCGCGGAACCAATCGAACAACAGCTTGGCGAAACGGTCCCAGATTTTTGACGGCCCGATGCCGAAGAAGATGCAGACCTTCTGCGGAAAGGCGCCACCAAGATCCTTGCGGCATTTGTTGAGCGCCAGTTCCAGTTCCGGCAGCGCGTGCTCATAGAGCTTGCGTTCCGACAGGTCGATCATCGTCTCGACGGTCGGGATCACCTTGTGGCCGCGCGAGCTTGCCAGCAGCGATGCATAGTAGCCGCGGCTCTGGTAGGCGTAATTGTTCGACAGGTTGATGACCTTCGGCCGCTGGCCGCGAAACAATGACGGATGCGCGAGATAGTCGCGATTGGTGATGATCTTGTGCGGTGTCGCCACCTGGTCGAGATCGCTCTGCCTGCCGGTAAGGATGACCCAGGTCATTGTCTGTCACGCTTTCCCAGAGTGATGGCGGCACGCAGTCCATCGCGACCGAACTGCGCCATGTTCATGAAGATGCCGTAAGGCACGGGAATGTTGGCTGCATCAAGGATGGTCTCCTGCCTTTCATCCTCGACCCAAGGGTCGTGGATCAGGATATGGTCGCCGTCATCGCCGATCGCCAGCACCCAGTGCGGCACCTTCTTGCCGAACATCAGGAAGCCGCTGATCAGCACCAGCACCAGCTTTCCCCCAGCGATCGCAGCGCGGATATCGTCGATTGTGAATGCACGGTAATTCACCGGGATGCCGTAAAGTTCCGTGCGTCGGCGAAAGTCGACCTGCGCCAGTTCCATTACCCTGCGCTTGTCCTCGCTGCGCACCGATTGCAGGAACAGCGCGCCATAGAAAGAGACGTAGATCTCCACCGCGAGCCCGCTCTCGTAGCCCGAGACAGCGAGGCCGAACGGCTCGCAACCGCCGGGACCCGACATCATGAAGACGGTCGTCGCTTCACGCCACAGGCGGATTTCCATGACCGGATCCGGCACGAAGCCGCGATCGAAATTGGCCATCGCCATCATCAGGCAGCACGGACCGCAGGTGAATTCGCAGGTCTGCGGGTAGAACGGCACCTTGGTGGCGATCGGAATGTCGCCACGCAAGGTTTTTTCGTAGCGAAGTGCCGTTTCGCCATCCTCATAGTAGCCGGGCTCACGCCCGATCTTGCGATAACCGGCCCGTTCGTAGATGCGGATCGCGCGGCTGTTGTCTTCGCGAACTTCGAGACGCAGCATCATGCGGTCGTGCTCGAAGGCGGCATCTTCGGCGGATCCGAGCAGGATGCGGCCGACACCCAGTCCGCCGAAAAACGGACTGGTCGCAATCGAGTAGAGGCGCGCCACGCCGCTGCCTTTGCGAAACAGCACGATCGCATAACCGGCCACGCGGCCGTCGACTTCGGCGACCAGCGTCTCGGCGGTTTCACGCTCGATGAACAGTCGGAAGGAGCGGCGGGAAATACGGTCGCTTGAGAAAACAGCTTTCTCGATGGCGGCGAGATCATCGACGTCAGACGCGCGGGCCGTGCGGATCTCGGCAGGCATGCGGCTTCAGAAAACCTCGATTGGTGGTGGAAATGGCCCTACTCGAACACGTCCTTGACGCCAACCAGGGCGTTGGGAAAACCGGCGTCCACCTGGGCGCACGAAGTCCGCTCCACCACCTTGAATCTTCGCCTCGTTTTTCCAAAAACCGTTTCCGATTTTCGGGGCGATGCGACGGCATTCATCAAGCGCTATCGCACCTCGATTAGGGCCGAATTGTGACAAATCCGACGCCGATCCGACGGGCGCAAAAGGTCCTTCGGCCGGATCGGCATTCGCGGATCGACGGCACCGGCAAAAGCGGTGCCGTTCAGCTTGCCAGCCCGTTTACAAGTTGCGTGTAGGCGTTCCTGGCGACCTCGTTCAGCCGCTCGCGCGGCAAGGAGCCGACGACGGCGCAGCCATAGCCCTTGTCCAGCCAGTAGACGGCCTCGGGTCCGTCTTGCGTGGCGGCGTAGGTGCCCTTGGCATTCTCCGTCGATTCCGTGGTGACGAACAGCGATATACGCTGCCCATTGCCGTCCTCGTAAAGCAGCATGGCGGCCTTGCTCTCGCCTGCCGGAAGCAACCGGCCGCCGACCAACTGGAAACCGTTCGCGGTCAAGTCGGGTGCCACCAGCTTCAACCCTACCCGGTTGGACAGCCAGGTCTGCAGATGGTCCTTGTCGCTGGCCGGAACCTCGACGGCATGCCGCTTTTCGGCGGCATAGATGACATGGGCCGCGATTGCCTGCTCGGCCAGCCGATCTTCCGCCGGGTCCTCCTGGCCGATGCCGTCGACGCCGGCAAGGTAGCCACCAAGCCCGCCGGCGACCAAAAGCACGGCGGCAGCAGCGGCAAGCCACCAGCGCGAGCGTAGCACAGCTGCCTTGACCGGCGCCTCGCCAAACACGACCTTGCGCAACCGCGCAGGCACGGCTTCGTCCAGCACCCCGGCGAAGGCGGCACGCAGCGCCGCCCGGTCGGCGGTGAAACGGGCGCTCCTGGCTTTCATCTCGGGATTGGCGTCGAGCCAGGCGTCGTAAGCGGCGCGCTCGTCTGCAGGCAGCTCGCCATCGAGCGCCATGTGGATGTCCCGTTCGGAAAAGTCGCGGCGGATCATTTCTCGACGATCCTTATCGCGCGGCGACGCGCCGTATCGTCCAGCAACCCACGCAATTCCTCACGCCCGCGCGCAATGCGCGACATCAGCGTGCCAGCGGGGACGCCCAGAATGTTGGCGGCTTCGGCATAGGAAAAACCTTCGATGGCAACCATGACAAGAGCTGCGCGTCGATCGGGGCTGATCGCTTGCAACGCGTCGATGATCTCGCGCGAGGCGATACTCTCCACCTGCTCTGCCGGCTGGGCAACGGCCTCGCCCGCCTCCAGCGGCAACATCGCCGCCTCGCCGCGGCGGTTCACCTTGCGCATCTGGTCGATGAACAAATGATGCATGATCGTAAACAGCCACCTCCGGGGGCTTTCTCCTGTCTGCCAGTTGTCGAGCCGCACAAGCGCCCGCTCGAGGCAATCCTGGACAAGGTCGTCGGCAGCGTCGCGGTCGCGCAAAAGCGAGCGTGCGTAACGGCGCAGGCGCGGTATTTCGCCAAGGATTGCTGCCTTCTTC
>NZ_RZQP01000386.1:0-3173 GCF_003998165.1 Mesorhizobium sp. M7A.F.Ca.US.007.01.2.1
TGCTGCTGCTGGCGGCAATCGGCCTTGCCATCACCTTCGGCGTCATGGGCGTCATCAACATGGCGCATGGCGAGATGGTCATGCTCGGCGCCTACACGACCTTCGTCGTCCAGCAGGTGATCCGTACATCCTTCCCGGACCTGTTCGACTGGTCGCTGGTCATCGCACTGCCGCTCGCGTTTCTCGTCGCGGCCCTGGTTGGCCTGATCATCGAGCGCGGTGTCATCCGCTTCCTCTATGGCCGGCCGCTTGAAACGCTGCTGGCGACATGGGGCGTCTCGCTGATCCTGCAACAGGCCGTGCGCTCAATCTTCGGGCCGACCAACCAGGAGGTCGGCAACCCATCCTGGATGTCGGGCTCGTTCAATGTCGGACAGTTGGCGATCACCTGGAACCGCCTGTGGATCCTGGTTTTCGCGCTCGCTGTCTTCGGCATCCTGCTCTACGTGATGAAGCGCACGCCCTGGGGCCTGCAGATGCGCGCCGTCACCGCCAACCGGCGCATGGCTGCCTCGATGGGCATCAGGACGCCGTGGGTCGACGCGCTGACCTTCGCGCTCGGCTCCGGCATTGCCGGCATTGCCGGCGTCGCGCTGAGCCAGATCGACAACGTCTCGCCCAATCTCGGCCGCGGCTACATCATCGACAGCTTCATGGTCGTCGTCTTCGGCGGCGTCGGCAATCTTTGGGGCACGCTGGTCGGCGCCTTCTCGCTCGGCATCGTCAACAAGTTCCTCGAGCCCTATGCCGGCGCCGTGCTCGGCAAGATAGTCGTGCTGGTGCTGATCATCCTGTTCATCCAGAAGCGCCCGCGCGGCCTGTTCGCGCTCAAGGGCAGGGCGGTGGAAGCATGATCACGGGACGCTTCTTTGCCGCCGGCGCGGACCGCCGCATCGCCATTACGATCTCCATCCTGCTGGCGGTGGCCGTCATCGTGCCGTTGCTCAACCTTGCGGTGTCTCCTACCAGCGCCTTCTACATCCCATCCTACATCGTCGCGCTGACCGGCAAATATCTCTGCTACGCGCTGCTCGCCTTGGCGCTCGACCTGGTCTGGGGCTATTGCGGCATCCTTTCGCTCGGTCACGGCGCCTTCTTCGCGCTCGGCGGCTATGCAATGGGCATGTATCTGATGCGCCAGATCGGCTCGCGCGGCGTCTATGGCAATCCCGTCTTGCCCGACTTCATGGTGTTCCTGAACTACAAGGAACTGCCATGGTTCTGGTATGGCTTCGACCATTTCTGGTTCGCCGGCCTCATGGTGCTCGCGGTGCCTGGCCTGCTGGCTTTCGTCTTCGGCTGGTTCGCCTTCCGCAGCCGCGTCACCGGCGTTTATCTCTCCATCATTACCCAGGCGATGACGTATGCGCTGCTGCTTGCCTTTTTCCGCAACGACATGGGTTTCGGCGGCAACAACGGCCTGACCGATTTCAAGGATATTCTGGGCTTCAACGTGCAGGCCGACGCGACGCGCTCGGCGCTGTTTGCCGCCAGCGCGGTGATGCTGGCACTTGCCGTCTTCGTCACCTGGGCGATCGTCGGCTCAAAATACGGCAAGCTCTTGATGGCGGTACGCGATGCCGAGAGCCGCACGCGCTTCCTCGGCTGGCGGGCGGAGAACGTGAAACTGTTCGCCTTCACCGTCTCGGCCGTCATGGCCGGCATAGCCGGCGCGCTCTACGTGCCGCAGGTCGGCATCATCAATCCGGGTGAATTCGAGCCGGCCAATTCGATTGAAGTCGTCGTCTGGGCGGCTGTCGGCGGGCGCGGCACCATTGTCGGGCCGATCATCGGTGCGTTGCTGGTCAATGCCGGAAAATCCTGGTTCACCGGCGTACTGCCGGAGTTCTGGCTGTTTGCACTGGGTGGACTATTCGTCGCCGTCACGCTTTTGCTGCCCGAGGGCATCATCGGCATGTGGGACAGCTGGCGCGGCAACGCCAAGGCGTTGCGAGCTGCTTCGATTGCCGAGGAAGCCGGCACCGATGCCGATGTCTCGCCGCCGGCGAAAATCGTTCGCAGTGAAGCAAGAAAGCCAGGTGACTGGTCCGCCAGCAACCCCGAACCACAGCCGGCGGAGTGAGCGACCATGTCAAAGTCGAACACGATCCTTTATCTCGACGGCGTCTCGGTCTCCTTCGACGGCTTTCGCGCCATCAACAATCTGTCGCTGGTGCTCGACAAGGGCGAGATGCGCGCCATCATCGGCCCCAACGGCGCCGGCAAGACGACGATGATGGACATCGTCACCGGCAAGACGTGGCCCGACGAGGGCGAAGTGTTCTTCGACGGCCAAGTCGATCTGACCAAGCACGACGAGGCCGAGATCGCAATGATGGGCATTGGCCGTAAATTTCAGAAGCCGACCGTCTTCGAAAGCCACACGATCGAGGAAAACCTGATGCTGGCGCTGAAGGGTCCTCGCTCGATCTTCCCGGCGCTGTTTCACCGCCGCTCGGCCGCCGAGACGCGGCAGATCGATGACATCCTCGGCATCATCCGGCTTGGCGACAAGCGTGACGAACTGGCGGCCAATCTCAGCCATGGGCAAAAGCAGTGGCTGGAGATCGGCATGCTCTTGGCGCAGGACCCGAAACTGCTTCTGGTTGACGAGCCGGTCGCCGGCATGACCGATGCCGAGACCGAGGAAACCGCGCGGCTGCTCAAGGATATCGCCCGCGACCATTCGGTCATCGTCGTCGAGCACGACATGCATTTCGTGCGCGAGCTCGGCGTCAAGGTCACCTGTCTGCACGAGGGCTCGGTGCTCTCGGAAGGCACACTCGATTTCGTGTCGGCCGACGAGCGTGTCGTCGAAGTCTATCTGGGGAGATGAGCATGGTCTGGCGGGTTCAGTTCCATCACTTCGATCTGTCGTTTCTCAGGTTCTGGAGACGGCGCTGACATGCTCGAAGTTTCCAATGCCACGCTGCACTACGGCGCCGCCCAGGCGCTGCGCGGCGTATCGCTGAAGGCGGGCGCCGGCAAGATCACCTGCGTGCTCGGCCGCAACGGCGTCGGCAAGACCAGTTTGATGAGATCGATCGTCGGCCACCACCGGCTGACGAGCGGAAGCGTTGCCTTCGAGGGGAAGGCGCTCGACCGGAGCGCGGCGTATGACCGCGCCCGGTCGGGCATCGCATTCGTACCGCAGGGCAGGGAGGTCTTTCCGC
>NZ_RZQP01000387.1:0-3256 GCF_003998165.1 Mesorhizobium sp. M7A.F.Ca.US.007.01.2.1
ACCGCGCTCAGTGCGGATGCCGTGTTCCGCGCTGCCGCCTCCAGCTCGGTCGGCACCGGATCGCCGAACCAGCGCGCAATGGTCTGTGCCGTGCCGGCCGTATCGCTGCGCCCGTTGAGCGCCACCGCGCGCTGGCGAACGGCTTCGGCCAGTTCAGGTGGCCGCCGGAACACGGCATTCAGGGAAACGATGCGGCGGACGCGCTCCGGTGCGCGCAGGGCCAACTCCTGGGCAACGAGCGCACCCATCGAATGGCCGACGACGGACACCCGGTCGAGGCCAAGATGGTCGAGCAGGCGAATGGCCTGGTCGGCGTAGTCGGCCAGTTCCGGGTGCTGCGGCGGCAGTGGCGACTGGCCGTGGCCGAGCATGTCGATCGCGATGACGTCGAAGCTGTCGGCCATGCGTTCGAACTGCGGCTGCCAGATCGCGGCGTTCATGCCGACGCCGTGGATGAACAGCACCGGCGTGCCAGCGCCGGCACGGATGAAGCAGGTGCCATCGAACGTTGTGCCCTGTCGCGCCCAGGTGGAAGCGTCAGCCATGCACGTCCCCAAGCTCCTTGAGGTCCTGATAGCGATCGCCGATACGATGATGCGGGCGACCGCCGATCGACGCACCAAGCGCCACCACCAGTTCGTCCGGCGCCGGCGCATCGCCGATCTGGAAATGCACGGTCAGGTAATGCGAGCGCCGTCCTTCGTCATTCTTGTCCATCAGTGGGATCATGATCGGCGTGTTCGGCCCGCCGCGCAGGTTGGTGAAGGCAAGATAGGTCTTGGCGCCGACGGCGCGGCGATAATGATTGCCAAAATGCAGCGTGTGGATCAGCGCCGAGGCATGCTCGATCTCGCCAGACGTGCCGCAAATGGCCGCTTTGCCATAGCCCTCGATCGCCTCGCCGGAACCGGCGACGGCAATGATCTCGCGGGTCAGGATCTCTCCGAGCACCGGCGCGCAGGCGCGGATTTCGGGCGACAGATCGTCGGTGAAGCCGCGTCCCGCCCAAGGGTTCGTCAGCACCGCGGCGACGCCGATCAGGCGCAGCGGCCGCGGTGCAGCCTTGCCGCCTTCGATCAGCGTGTTCTCGGTATAAGTCACGATCTTGCGGATGGCAGGCTGCATGGAATCCTCGGGTCGGCGATGCCAGGGACCGTCCGATCCCTGTATCATCTTATGGTATACCATGCTATGGAGCACCAAGTACCTTGTCAACCGGGCATGGAATCTGTTTTCGTGGCGGTGCAGGAGCCAAGACATGCCAGACGACACCCTTCGCATCGACCGCAGCGCCAAGACCTTGAGAACGCTGGCGCTGGAGCGCATGCGCGAAGCCATCATGGATTTCCACTTCCAGCCTGGCGAAAGGTTGGTCGAGCGGCCGCTTTGCGACCAGCTTGGCGTCAGCCGTTCCGTCGTGCGCGAGGTGCTGCGGCAACTGGAGGCCGAGGGGCTCGTGCAGATGATCCCTGGGCACGGGCCGGCCGTAGCCAGGCCGGATCTCGGCCGCACCGACGAGATCTATGAGTTGAGGGCACTGCTTGAAGGCATTGCGGCACGCGCCTGCGCCCTGTCGGCCACCGGCGAGCAACTGGCAACGCTCGAACGCGCGCTGGCGGACTTGTTCGGGGCATGGGCGTCGGCGACGCCGCCGGCAGTGATGCGGGCGACGACGAAATTCTATGAGGCGCTGTTCGAGGCCGCCGACAAGCGTGTCGCCTGGGAAATCGTCAGCGGGCTGAATGTCCGAATCAATCAGCTTCGTTCGATGACCATTCTTTCGGAGAACCGCCGCGAGCCTGCGATCAGCGAGATGAACGAGATCATGGACGCGATAAGGTCGCGCAAGCCCGATGAGGCGGAAGCGGCGGCACGGCGACATGTCGAATCGGCTTGGCAGATCGCTCGAGATAAACTTCGCCTGGTTTAGATCCCGGTGAGTTCAGCCTATCCAACCCGTCGAAGGGCCTTGAAGAAAGTGTCTGCTTCCGGGCAATTGAAAAATGCAACTTTACGACTGAGATGGGGCGCAAAGCTGCCGTCCGCCTTCGAGCCTGGAACTGGATGCCCACTCGATCGTTTAAATAGCATATATTTCATTGAAATTTCTCATGAGGAGGAGCGCATCGAGCGAGCGCTCGACCCGCGTTGCGGAGATCATCGTCGCGCCTAGTGACCAAGGCGAGGAATGGCTTCCTTTATACGACCACCTAGAACGAGCGATGCAGGATCTTCAGGCGAAGGAAAAAAGTCTCGTCGCAGTACGTGGGCGCGCCAAACGAGCGCAGGGCCGAGCGAAAGCACGTTCCCGAACACCGCAAGAAACGAAATCCATATGGCCCAGTCTCTCTCGTCCGTCAGGCGCTTCTTTGGCGCGATGAGCGCCAGCAATGCTCAGTGACGACGAGGTATTGTCCTCCACGATACACCACCTCTAAGGCTCCACGTTTGACGTTGGGGGCAGCACCACAGCCGGGTGGCGCCCTTCGCGCAGCATCAGCCCGAGAGTGTAATCAACCGCCAGCTTCACGGCACCAAGCGCGGTCCCGTCGTCCCCCAGGGAACTGACGGCGATCCGTGTCGGCCACGCAAGCTCTGCCGCGACGCGCTCGACGTTTTCCGTCATCAGCGGGTTTCTGCCGACACCGCCGCCAAGCACGATCAGGCCGGGGTCGAGTATGCCGATACAGCCAGCGGCCAGCCTGCCGATATCGGCGGCATGGCGCGCGACAGCCGCCACCGCCGGTGCTGAGCCCTCCAGAGCACGCGCGAACAGATCCTTGGCCGAGTCGGGCGGCGCGCCTTCCGCAGCGGGCCAGTCGACACGGCAGCGCTCTATTAGCGCCCGAGAGCCGAGATAATGTTCGAGCCCTTCACGATAGGGCGTCTCGCTGGCCGACCATGGAAACGGCATGCGGCCGATTTCGCCGGCCGCACCACCGGCGCCGCGAAACAAACGCCCCTCGGTGATGAGGCCGAGGCCAACCCGCACGCCGACCTGCAGAAAGGCGAAGGTCTGGTGGCCTTGCGCGGCACCAAAATGCATCTCGCCAATGGCCGCGCAGTTGACGTTGTTTTCCAGGACGATCGGCACCTCGATGCTGCGCCGCAGCAGGCCAAGCACGGCGGACGGCCCCCCGGGCCGGTCGAAACGATCATTGGAGACGATGCGCGGCACCGCCACCGCAATGGCGCGCAACGCGCGAAAACTCTTGGCCACCTTGGCCATTGTGGCACGCGCGACCGACTCTACGAC
>NZ_RZQP01000388.1:0-3254 GCF_003998165.1 Mesorhizobium sp. M7A.F.Ca.US.007.01.2.1
CTTGAGGGGGAGATGTCCGGTAGGACAGAGGGGGGCCTCGTAGAACTCAACGCCTACGATGATTTCGCGAATTTTCATCCGCGCAATTCTGTCACGATTCCAAATACGTGTCCGCCCAGTTCGACACCGCCCAGCGCGGGTTGTTGGCGATGTTGCCGACTGTGTCTCGCGCGACGCTGATGAAACTCCATTCGGCGACGTTGATCAGCGGCAGGTCGGCTGCGACCTCCTTCTGGAACTCCTTGTAGAGGTCGGTGCGGGCTGATGCGTCGAGCGTCTCCGATGCCTTGGCGATGAGCGCATCGAGCGCATCGTTCTTGTAGCCGCCCTGGTTGGAGAACGGCACGCCGTCGGGAATGCCGCTCTGCACCAGGATGGTGGTCGAGATCGCCGGATCGCCGCGGAACACCGGCGGACCGACCGCGAGATCGAAGGCGTGGTCGGTGTAGACCGCCTTGATGTGCGCGGCCGAGTCGTTGTTGACCAGCTCAGCGTCGATGCCGATGGCGGCGAGCGCCTGGCGCAGATAGTCGCCGAACTGTTTTGTCTCGTTGAAATAGGGCGCAGGCAGCAGTTTCAGCGTGAAGCGCTTGCCGTCCGGGCCTTTCTTGTAGCCGGCTTCGTCGAGCAGCGCGTTGGCCTTGGCGACGTCGAAGGCATAGGTCGGCACATCGGCGGTGTAGAATTGTGGATCGTTCTTCGGCACCGGGCCGGTGGCTGTCGCGGCATAGCCGAGGAACACCGTCTTGACGACGAAATCCTTGTCGATGGCATGTGCGATCGCCTGCCGCACTTTGACGTCGGCCAGTTCCTTGCGGCGATGATTGATCTCGACGACGAGTTGATAGGTCAGCCCTTCGTAACCCTTGGTGATCACTTTCAGCCCCGGCACTTTCGAGATGCGGTCGAGGTCGGCCAGCGGCACGGCGGAAAAGGCCGCCAGCTGGATCTCTCCGGCCTCCAGCGCGCTGGCCGCGGACGTGCGATCCGGCAGCACCTGATAGATGATCTCATCGAGATAGGGCTCGTCCTTGCCCCAGTAGTCGGTGTTTTTGGTCAGCCGGTAATACTGGCCGGCCTTGTACTCGCCGAATTTGAACGGTCCGGTGCCGATGGGCGCGTTGTTGGCCGGGTTGTCCTCGATCTTGCCGACCTCGTAGATGTGCTTCGGCACCACGCTGCTCAGCGCCGGCAGCGCGTTGCGGATCAGCTGGAACGGCGTCGGCTTGGCGAATTTGAACACACCGGTGAGATCGTCGGGGGTCTCGACGCTGGCCAGGTCCTTGAACACGGTGCGGCCGAGGTTCTGCAGCGGCTTCCAGATCTGCAGCGCCGAGAAGGCGACGTCGGCGGAGGTGAACGGCTTGCCGTCATGCCATTTGACGCCGTCGCGCAGTTTGAACGTCACCGAGAGCCCGTCGGCGGCACCCTCCCAGCTCAGCGCCAGCCTTGGCGCGAGTCCGTCCTTGCCGTCGTAGGAGGCTTCGGCCAGCGTTTCGACGATCTTGCTGGAGATGAAGAAGACGCCGTTGGAAGCGACGATCGCCGGGTTGAGGTTGCGCGGTTCGGAATCGGCGGCAAGCACAAGCCGCCCGCCCTTCTTCGGCGTCTGCGCCCAGCCCGGTGTCGGCATGGCGGTGGAGGCCAGCAGCATTGCCGAGCCGGAAAGCATCGTGCGCCTGGAAATCGTGAAACCTGACATGATCGAACTCCGTCCTCTCCGCGACCCGGTTGGGCGCGCCAATACCCCTCGAACGCCGGCAAGCCCGCCAGCATCCTTGCGGCGGCGATTATGAGCCTTGCCGAGGGTTTCGCCAGAGACGGAATTGGCGCATCCTCGCTTGGCTTTGAAATTTTCGTCCGCTGGACCAGTTTGGAATATGCGCTTCTATCACGTCAATCTGGTAGGACCAAATTGATGGGATATGCGACGGACAAAGGTATGATGACATGGAACGGTGCTGTTTGCCCTATTTCTGGCTGGACCAGAACGGGCAAAATGGTGCAGATTTGAGTCATGGCCAGGGGATCGCGAGCGGAACGGCCGGCGGTCCCAGGCAATTCAGGGAGAGAGAGATGAACATTGCTCCGGGCAAGAATGCCGTCGGCAATATCCCGTTCGACCAGGCAAGGGTCGACCGGCTGATGGAGGAGGCCGGCATCGATGTGCTGCTCGCCACCTCCAAGCACAACACGCAATACCTGCTGGGCGGTTACAAGTTCATCTTCTTCGCCGCCATGGATGCGATCGGCCACAGCCGGTACCTGCCGATCGTCGTGTACGAAAAGGGCGGGCCGGACCATGCCGCCTATATCGGCAACCGCATGGAGGGCGGCGAGCACCAGAACAATCCGTTCTGGACGCCGACGCTGCACGCCGCCTGCTGGGGCACGCTCGACGCCGCCAACCTTGCGGTCGAGCACCTGCAGAAGATCGGCAAGGCCGGCGCGCGCATCGGCATCGAGCCTGGCTTCCTGCCATCGGACGCCTATACGCTGATCCGCAAGGCGTTGCCGGATGCCAGGCTGATCGATGCGACCGACATGCTGGAGCGCATGCGCGCCATCAAGACCGATGCGGAGCTGGAGAAGCTGCGCACGGCCTCCGAACTGATCACCGATTCCATGCTGGCGACCATTGCCTGGGCGCGTGAAGGCACGACTAAAAGCGAGATCATCGAGCAGCTGCGGCGCGAGGAAACCAATCGCGGCATCCATTTCGAATATTGCCTGCTGACGCTGGGTGCCAGCCACAACCGCGCCGCTTCACCGCAGGCGTGGAAAAAAGGCGAGGTGCTGTCAATCGATTCCGGCGGCAATTATCACGGCTATATAGGCGACCTCTGCCGGATGGGCATTCTCGGCGAACCGGATGCCGAGCTGGAAGATCTGCTGGCCGAGGTCGAGACGGTGCAGCAGGCGGCCTTTTCAAAAGTCAAAGCGGGCACGCTGGGCGGCGACATGATTTCGCATGCCGAGGGCGTGCTGAAGGCTTCGAAGGTCGCGCCCTACACGGATTTCTTCGCCCATGGCATGGGGCTGATCACGCACGAGGCGCCGTTCCTGATGACCAACCACCCGGTGACCTATGAAGGCACCTATGCGGCCAAACCGCTGGAGAAGAACATGGTGCTGTCGGTGGAGACGACCATGCTTCACCCGACACGGGGCTTCATCAAGCTGGAAGACACGCTGGCGGTGACGGAGAGCGGATACGTGATGTTCGGTGATCGGGGCCGGGGGTGGAACAGGGG
>NZ_RZQP01000389.1:0-3225 GCF_003998165.1 Mesorhizobium sp. M7A.F.Ca.US.007.01.2.1
CCTCTGGCCATATCACTCCGCCGGCACGGCGCGTTGCGACAGGCCAAAGCCCATCTGCTTGCGCTTTTCCGGCCGCTTGCGTGTCAGCGCCAGCACCATCCCCATCGAGATGGCGATGGCGATCTGCGAAGAGCCGCCATAAGAGATGAACGGCAGCGTCATGCCCTTGGCCGGCACAAGCTGGAGGTTGACGCACATGTTGATGACCGCCTGCAGGCCGAAGACGGTGACGAGGCCGCCGACCGCATAGCGGGTGAAATCGTCATGCTCCTTCAGCGCCGTGTTGAGGCCGCGCAGCACGATGAAGGCGAATATCGACATGATGAAGAAGCACATGATCAGTCCGAACTCTTCGCCTGCGACCGAGAAGACGAAGTCGGCATGGCTGTCGGGAATAACGCGCTTGACTGTGCCCTCACCTGGTCCGACGCCAAACCAGCCGCCATTGATCAGCGCGTCGCGTCCCATATCGACCTGGAATGTGTCGCCTTCGCCGGTAAGAAACTTGTCGATGCGCAAGGCAACGTGCGGGAACACCGTATAGGCGGCGAAAACGCCGCCGACGCCGGCGGCACCCAGCGCAACGATCCACAGCCAGGGCAGCCCGGCCATGAAAAACATGATGCCCCAGGTGCCGGTCGTCAGCATGGTCTGGCCGAGATCCGGTTGCGCCACCAGCAGCGACACGACCAGTACCAGCAGCAACATGGCGAACAGATTGCCGGGAATGTCGGGCTGGCGCTTGTGCTCAGCGAAAAGCCAGGCGCACATGATGACGAAGGCTGGTTTCAAAAATTCCGACGGCTGGATCGACAGGCCGGCAAGCGACACCCAGCGGCGTGCGCCCTTCACCTCGACGCCGATGTAGAGCACCGCCACCATCAGCACCAGCATCAGGCACAGCATGATCAGCGCCATGCGCCGGATCTGCCTGGAATCGAGGAACGACACAGCCAGCATCACGCCGAGCGCCGGTACGGTGAAGATGATCTGCCTGGTGGCGAAGTGGAAACTGTCGAGGCCGATGCGTTCGGCGACCGCCGGGCTCGCCGCGAAGGACAGCACGATACCGAGGCCCATCAGCGACAGGAACGCCGCCAGGAACCAGCGATCGATCGTCCACCACCAGGTCGCAACCGGACTTTTGTCGAGACGGCTCTGCATTATCGTGCCCCTCCGATGGGTTTCACACCCTCGATAGCATTCGCAGCTTGCCTGAAGGCTTCGCCGCGAACTTCGAAATTCTTGAACTGGTCGAAGCTGGCGCAGGCCGGCGACAGCAGCACCACCGCCTCGCCGCTGTCGTCCTTAGCCGCATCATGCGCGGCGTGCTCGACCGCCGCGGCCAGCGTGCCTGAAATCTCGTAGGGCACGGCCTCGCCCAGCGTCGCCGAAAACGCCGGCGCCGCCTCGCCGATCAGATAGGCCTTGGCGATGCGCGGGAAGAAACCGCGCAAGGGTTCGATGCCGCCTTCCTTGGGCAGGCCGCCGGCGATCCAGTAGATGCGCGCGAAGCTCGACAGCGCCGGCGCCGCAGCATCGGCATTGGTCGCCTTGGAATCGTTGATGAACAGCACATGGTCCTTGCGGCCGACCTGCTCCATGCGGTGCGCGAGGCCGGGAAAGCTTTCCAGCCCCGACTGGATCTCGCCAAGCTCCAGCCCGACCTTGAGGCAAGCGGCGACCGCAGCCAGAGCGTTCTGGGCATTGTGCTGGCCACGCAAGGAGCCGATGCCTTCGAGGAAGGCGACACGGCTGTAACGGCCGTGCACAGCTTCCATCAAATTGCTGCCATCGGCGAAATAGCCGTCGGTCAGCGGCAGGCGCTTGGAAATGCGGATGACATGCCGCCCCGCCCGCTCCAGCCGCTCGGCAATCTGCGCGCACCAGGAATCGTCGATGCCGACGATCGCCGTCTCGCTGCCGGCCACCAGCCGCTCCTTGATCGCGGCGTAGTGCTGCATGGTGCCGTGGCGGTCGAGATGATCGGGCGTCAGGTTGAGCAGGATGCCGGCCGTCGGATTGATCGAGGGCGCGAGGTCGATCTGGTAGGACGAACACTCGACGACATAGTGCCGATCGGGCTCGGGCGGATCGAGCGTCATCACCGCGCGGCCGATATTGCCGCCCATCTGGGCATCCCGTCCCGCGGCTTTCAGGATGTGCGCGGTCAGCGCGGTCGTCGTCGACTTGCCGTTGGTGCCGGTGATGGCGATGAAAGGCGCTGTCGGCGCGCTCAGCACCCGCTCGCGGCAGAAAAGCTCGATGTCGCCGATGATCTCGACGCCTGAGCCGCGCGCCAGTTCCACCGTCCAATGCGGCTTGGGATGCGTCAGCGGCACACCAGGCGACAGCACGAAGGCCGAGAATTTCGCCCAGTCGGCGCCGCGCAAATCAGCGGTCGCGATACCGGCAATGGCGGCCTTGGCCACACTGTCGGGATTGTCGTCCCAGGCCAGCACGTCCGCGCCGCCCTCGATCAGCGCGCGCGCCGTCGCGATCCCCGAGCCACCAAGCCCGAAGAGCGAAACGCGCTTGCCTGAAAAGGATGCGGCGGGGATCAAAGGGCTTCCTATCTCAGCTTGAGGGTCGACAGGCCGACCAGCGCCAGGATGACGGCGATGATCCAGAAGCGGATCACCACCTGGCTTTCGGTCCAGCCGAGCTTTTCGAAATGATGGTGGATCGGCGCCATCAGGAACACCCGCTTGCCGGTCATCTTGAAATAGCCGACCTGAATGATGACCGACAGGATTTCGACGACGAACAATCCGCCCACGATGACCAGCACGATCTCATGCTTGGTGGCGACCGCGACGGTGCCGATCAGGCCGCCCATGGCCAGCGATCCGGTGTCGCCCATGAAGATCGCCGCCGGCGGCGCGTTGAACCAGAGGAAGCCGAGGCCAGCGCCGATGACCGCGCCGAGCACGACCGCCAGTTCACCGGTGCCGGGCACGAAATGGATCTGCAGATATTCGGCGAACACGGCGTTGCCGGAGAGATAGGCGATGACGCCGAAGGAGGCAGCCGCGATCATGATCGGCACGATCGCCAGGCCGTCAAGGCCGTCGGTCAGGTTCACCGCATTGCCGGCGCCGACGATGACGAAGCAGGAGAACGGAATGAAGAACCAGCCGAGATTGACGATGAATTCCTTGGCGAAGGGAAAAGTCAGCGACGACGAGAACGGCGCCTGGCCATTGTGCATGATCACCCAGGCGG
>NZ_RZQP01000038.1:0-38287 GCF_003998165.1 Mesorhizobium sp. M7A.F.Ca.US.007.01.2.1
CCGCAGGTGGAGACCGCCGTGGCGCCGCCGGGCTTGTCGTGCTTTTCCTTGAGCAGCGACTCGCGCAGCGCGTAATTGGTGCGGCTGGCGTTATCGGCCTTGGCGTCGAAATAGAAGCCGAGCCACGGCTCGACGACGGTGTCGATGTAGAGCACGCCGAGCTTGCGGCAGAGCCGCATCAGGTCCACCGAGCCGGTATCGACCGACAGGTTGATGCAAAAGCCCTGGCCGCCGCCATTGGTCAGAAGCGGGGTCAGGAGCTTCTTGTAGTTCTTCTCGGTCACCGCTTCCTGGACGAAGGTGATGCCGCGCTCGTCGAGCAGCTTGCGGTCGGTGTCGCGCGGATCGATAACCGTCATGCGCGACTTGTCGAACTTGAAATGGCGTTCGATCAGCGGCAGCGTTCCCCGGCCGATCGAGCCGAAGCCGATCATCACGACAGGGCCGCTGATCTCACCGTAAACGGGCCAGTTTTCATTCGCCATTTTATCGAGCACTCCTTCAAAGCCCAGGAAACTGGGAAAACGCACACACAAAACCGGGCATCTTTGCCCGGCGGCCATGCGCTACATCACAGATCATTGTCACAAACCAGCGAAAAGCGCCAACCAGCGATCAGTCGTCATTGGCCATGTGGTTAAGGACCGTCATCAGCCGATCACGGTCCGATGTCAGGCCCTTGTAGTCGAGCTGGGCGAGATCGAGTGCTTCGAGCTGGGCGGCGAAAGACACCGCGAGCTTCGCCCGATCAGGGTGCCTGGCCAGCACGGCGAGCGGATCGAGATGGATGCGGATGGTGAACAGGATATCGCGTGAAACAGGCAGTTTGCGTAGGGTTTGCCGCTCGACGCGAATGAAGGCATGGGCGTCGATGTCGCCATCGGGAAAGCGCGACGGCCGGTTGGTGGCGCGGTCGATGCGCTGCAGGTCGGAGAGCGGATGGTAGAGCGCGTTGTCGGCCTGGATCGACCAGTTGTAGCGCTCGACGGCCTGCCCCTGGAGGCCATCGAACATCCGGTTGATGAGTTCCGCCGGACGCGTGCCCGGGCCGAAACCCGGCACCGGCGCGTGGATGTCCTGCAGCGGCTTGCCGAACTTTTCCAGGAGCGACCAGGAGGAGGGAAAGCAGAGCGAGCCGGCGACCAGCCGCCAGCCGCTGTCACTGCTGCGCATCAGGATCAGGTCTTCCTGGACGAGCAGTGAGGCTTTGGCCAGCGGCGCATCGGCGAGGGAAGCAGGCAGACGGCTCGCCGCGCCCGCCACCTCGACGCCTGATCCGCCGAGCCGATGGGTTTCGGGGAACCTCTCCGGGAGATGCGCGGCGAGCAAGTCGAGCACTTCCTGCTGGGCGTCGCGCGTGCCGTCCTCCTCGACGAAAACGCGCTCTGGGATTTCGGCATAGAGCCGGTGCTTTTCGGCGAGATACGGCAGCAGATGGCCGTCGACCTCGATCCAGGCCGCCGGGTCGAGCGGCTTCAGCCCGATGCTGAACAGTTTCGACGAGCCGTCATAGGGCGTGTGGGTGGGCAGCGTATGTTTTGGGGACGTCATGTCTCAGGTCAGTCTTGCCGGGATCAGTCCGCGCAGCGAATTGCCGACGAACAGGGACTTGGCGGATTTCAGATCGTCCAAGCTGTAGATCGCTTCGCGGGCGCGGCCTTCATCCAGAAGCTGCGCGCGCAATACGCCAGGCAGCAGGCCGCAATCGAGCCGGGGCGTCGCCAGCACGCCGTCGCCGACATCGGCAAAGACATTGGTGATCGTGCCTTCACAGATCTCGCCACGCTCGTTGGCCATAAGCACCTCGTCGGCCTGCGTGATGAGGTGTTCGGCACGGGCACGCGTGTAAAGCTGTCGCCGGCTGGTCTTGTGGCGCAGCAGCGTGTCGTTCGAATCGAGCCTCGTCCGCGCCAGCCGCAGCATCCAGACTTTGTCGGCGGCGAGCGGTTCATAAGGCTGCGCAGAGGCCGTCACCTCGCCATCGTGCGACAGGACGAGACGCGTGCGCGTGGCAACGCCGGAACCGCCGACCGCGCTGCTCAGCGCCTCGCCGACCGTGCCTGGATCACAGCGGAAGCCGAGTTCCGCCGCCGAGCCATAGAGGCGCGCAAGATGACGATCGAAGCGCAGGAAGCCCGAGCCGGGTTCCCAGCGCATGGTCTCGATCAACTGAAAGTCGGCGGTGTTCCCGTCGCGAAGCGCGCTTTCAGCAGACACTCCTGATACTCCTCCTGCGCCGTCGAATCGAAGACGACGCCGCCTCCGACATTGTAGACGGCCTCGCCGCCCGAAAAGAGCGAGATGGTGCGGATCGCCACGGAAAAGCGCATCGGGCCGCCGGGTGCGATCCAGCCTATGGCGCCGCAATAGGCATCGCGGGGCGTGCCTTCCAGGTCGCGCAGGATCTCCATGGCACGGATCTTAGGCGCGCCGGTGATCGAACCGCAAGGAAACAGCGCCGCAAAGATCTGGCGGATAGAGAGACCCGGCAGCAGTTTGGCCCTGACGTCGCTCACCATCTGATGCACGGTCGGGTAAGTCTCGATGCGGAACAGCGCCGGCACGTCCAGCGTGCCCACCTCGCTGATCAGCGAGATATCGTTGCGCAGGAGATCGACGATCATCCGGTTTTCGGCCTGGTTTTTCTCGTCATTGCGCAGGAAGATCTTCTGCCGTTCGTCCTCGGCTTTGGTGGCGCCGCGCGGCGCCGTTCCCTTCATCGGATGCGTCTCGATCATGCCCTCGGCGTCGATCTCGAAGAACAGTTCAGGCGAGCGCGACAGCACGATGGGTTCACCGAGCGCGATCAGCGCGCCATATTTCACCGGCTGACGTTCAGTCAACGCATCGAACGCGGCCAGAGGCTCGCCTGACCATTGCGCATGCACGGGAAAGGTCAGATTGCCCTGGTAGCAATCACCTTGCCGGATGTGCTGGTGCAGCCGCGAGAAGCGTTTTTCATAATCCTCGGGCGACCACGTCGCACGGGCGTCGAAGATCGGGCCATTGGTCGCCGCCATATTGCGCGGCGGCACCGCCTGTTCGACCGGGGCATCGAAAACCCCAAGGCACACGAGTGGGGCGCGGCGTCCATTCGGCAGCAGGGGAACGAGCTTGGGTTCGAGCAGGTAGCCCGCCTCATACGAGAAATAGCCGGCAAGCCATTTGCCTGCATCATGCGCGGCTTGTGCTGCTTCCAGAGCCGGCCCGAAATCGCCTGCATCGTGCGCCACGATGATATCGGCCGGCCGGTCGAAAACGAGCTGGCGCGCGCTTTTGTCATTGCGAAAAATTGCGGCGGGCAGGGACATGGGCACCGAATGCTGCGGTCAATGAAGCCATCAACCGCTCTATATGGGGTGCCGCCCGCGCGCAATCGAGGGAACGGCACGCTGCCTCTTAAAGCCGACCTTTGGGCCAACTCAGGAACCAAGAGCAAACGGCGACGCCGATATGGCGCCGCCGCTTGCAATCTTCAGGTCGTGCCTGGCGATCAGCTGTTGCTGGAGGTTCCGGCTGTTGGAAACTGCTTGGCGAATTCCTTCTCGTTGCCGGCGGCGAGCAGCTTGGCCTGCTCGATCCAGCGTTCGCGCGCGATGCGGCCATCGAAATTCATGACGTCCTCGATCCGTTTGATATCGGCCGCTGTCCAGGACGCGATCTGGGCGAAGCTGGTGACGCCTTGTGCCTTGAGCAGTTTCTCATTGACCGGACCGATACCGATCAGCCGACGCAGATTGTCGGGCTTTCCGGATGCTGGTTTGGCTGTTGCAGGCTTGACTGTTGCAGGCTTGCTCGTTGCGGATTTGGCTGGAGCCGAGGTTTTGGTGGCGGCGGGTTTCGCCGCCGACTTGGCAGGGACCGCCTTGGCAGGGACCGCTTTCGCAGCGGCCGGTTTGGCCGGCGCGGGCTTTGTGGATTTGGCCGTCGCGGGGGTCGACATCAGGGCCGCCGGCGCCTGGCTTGCCGGTTTTGCCGCGCTGCTTCCGGCGGCAGGTGCGGCCGACGCTTCGCGCAGCCGACGCTCAAGGTCGGCGCGGGTCTTGCCGCATGCATCGAGTTCGCCGGTCAGGCGGTCGCTGTCGGTGCGCAGCCTGTCGCGTTCGCTGCGTGTACGGTCGAGATCGCCGCGCAAGCTGTCGAGTTCACCGCGCAGGCGCCCCCAAAGGAACCAGCCGACCAATACGCCTATCAGGAACGCCAGGACCACGTAGAAAAAAGTGCCCATTGTCTCTCTCCAGTCAGATCCGTCTGCCGTGGGTCATGATCTTCGGCGAAGGACTACTCTTGGTGGTTCCGCGGTAAGCAGAACAGCCGGCTTCGGTTCGAGCTGTCGGCGATCGGCTTTGCTTGCCCATGGCCAACGGCCGTTGTCGCGTTCGCCTGAGCGCCACGGCCGGCTGAGATTTCTCCTCGCCGATCCGCATGCGCTCCGGCTGAGCTTGGAGCGAAGGCTATCATAGAGCTTGTGGAAAGCTATCGGAAAACTTCGGTGGAGAGTACTTCAAGAACAGATATTTAGGGCGATAGTAGAGCTGTCCCAACATGCATTCCGGCTAAACTGTTAGAGCGACGCCTGGGGGCGCATTTCAAGTGTCGAGCGCTTCCAGCTCGTCGATCAGGCCACTGATGACGCCAAGTCCGATCTGCCAGAAGGCGGGATCGGTGGCGTCGAGCCCGAAGGGCGCCAGAAGCTCGGAATGATGTTTGGTGCCGCCGGCGCGCAGCATTTCGAAATACTTGTCCTGAAAGCCGCGCTCGGCGTTCTGGTAGACCGCGTAGAGCGAGTTCACCAGGCAGTCGCCGAAAGCATAGGCATAGACATAAAAGGGCGAATGGATGAAGTGCGGGATGTAGGTCCAGAACACCTCATAGCCTTCGCGCAGCTTGATGGCGGGACCCAGACTTTCGGCCTGCACTTCGAGCCAGAACTGACCCAGCCTGTCGGAGGTCAGTTCGCCGTTCTTGCGTTCGGCATGCACCTTGCGCTCGAATTCATAGAAGGCGATCTGGCGCACGACCGTGTTGATCATGTCCTCGACCTTCTGGGCGAGCATGGCCTTGCGCTCGCGCCGGTCGGTGGTCTGGTCGAGCAGCGAGCGGAAGGTCAGCATCTCGCCGAAGACCGATGCCGTCTCGGCCAGCGTCAGCGGCGTCGAGGCCATCAGCGCACCCTGGCCGCCGGCCAGCACCTGATGCACGCCATGGCCAAGCTCGTGCGCCAGCGTCATCACATCGCGCGGCTTGCCCATGTAGTTGAGCAGGACATAGGGATGCGCCGACGGTACGGTCGGATGCGCGAAGGCGCCAGGCGACTTGCCGGGCCGCACCGGCGCGTCGATCCAGTTGCGGTCGAAGAAGGTTCGCGCGATCTCGGCCATGTCGGGCGAAAAGCGCTGATAGGCGGACAGCACGGTGTTCCTGGCCTCGTCCCAGGCGATGATCGCCTGGGGCGTATCCGGCAACGGCGCGTTGCGGTCCCAATGGTTCATCACCTCCATGCCCAGCCAGCGTGCCTTCATCGCGTAGTAGCGGTGCGAGAGGCGCGGATAGGCATCGCGAACGGCGGAGGCCAAGGCGTCCACCACACTGCGCTCGACGCGGTTGGCCAGATGGCGTGAATCGGCGATGTCCTCGAAGCCACGCCAGCGGTCGGATATCTCCTTGTCCTTGGCCAGCGTGTTGGTGATCAGCGTGAAGGTGCGCAAGTTCTTGCGGAAGGTCGTGGCCAGCGCCTCGGACGCCCGGCGGCGCACCTCGCCGTCGGCGTCCTGCAGACGATTCAGCGCCGGCTCCAACGTCAGTTCCTCGCCGTCGATGTGGAAGCGAAGGTCGGTCATCGTTTCGTCGAACAGGCGGTTCCAGGCGCCGCGTCCGGTGATCGACTTTTCGTGGAAGAGCTGCTCGACGCGGTCCTCGAGCTGGTAAGGCTTGTCCTTGCGCAGATCGAGCACCCATGGCCGATAGTGGCCGAAGGCGGGATCGCCGGCGAGCGCGCCTTCGATCGACGCATCGTCGATCAGGTTGAGTTCGAGCGCGAAGAACAGAAGGTGCGCGCTGGCGTCGGTCATCTTCTCCTGGATGTCGCCATAGAGCTTGGCGCGCTGGGGATCGGCGGTGTTTCCGGCATAAACCAGTCCCGCATAGGAGACGATGCGGCCGATCAGTTCCTCCAGCGCCTCGTAGGCGACAAGCGCCTCGCCCAGCCTGCCGGCGCCGCCGCGCTCGGCTTCGGCGGCCAGCGTACCCTTCCAGCGGCTCTCGAAACTGGTGGCATCGGTGGCGGCCTTGGCGATGTCGCGCTTCAGCTCCGGCGCGTCCATGCCGGCATAGAGGTCGGCAAGGTTCCATTCCGGCAGGTCGCCCAGCTCGGCCGCGCCTTGACCCGACGCCGGCGCCGCCAGCCGCCGTGCGGAAACCATGTGCCCAGAATCCCTATGCATTGCCGACACCTTCCGTGGCCAAGGTTCAAGGAGAAACGAGAAGCCGGTCAAATCCTAAGGAATTCATTCACCGGGTTTTTTGAAACCTTATTTAGAACCCTGTGCCAAGATGGTCCACAGGGCAGAATTCCTCGGGCGGGCAGTCACACCAGTCATGACAGGTTCCATACTCATAGTCGATGACGATCCGGTGCAACGCCGGCTGCTCGAAGCGGCGGTGACGCGGTTCGGCTACAGCGCAATCGTGGTCGACGGCGGCGCGGCCGCTCTCGACATCCTCGATGGACCCGGCGCCCGCGAGGTGTCGGTGGTCATCCTCGATCTGGTCATGCCCGGTCTCGACGGTATCGGCGTGCTGAAGGCGATGCGCGAGCGCGACATCAACGTGCCGGCGATCGTGCAAACCGCGCAGGGCGGAATCGAGACCGTGGTTTCGGCGATGCGTCATGGCGCCTTCGATTTCGTCGTCAAGCCGGCGTCTCCCGACAGGCTGCAGGCATCGATCGGCAATGCGCTCAAGGTCGAGGCCGTCGAGGGCGAGGTCAAGCGCACATCGCGCCGGCGCGGCGGCCTCCTGACCTTCAAGGACATGATCACGCACAGCCCGGCCATGGACAGGGTGATCCGCCTTGGCCAGAAAGCGGCGGCATCCAACATCCCGATCCTGATCGAGGGCGAGTCCGGCGTCGGCAAGGAACTGGTGGCGCGCGCCATCCAGGGCAGTGGCGACCGCCGCACGAAACCCTTCGTCACCGTCAATTGCGGCGCCATTCCAGACAATCTGGTCGAATCGATCCTGTTCGGTCACGAGAAGGGCTCGTTCACCGGGGCCACCGACAAGCACACCGGCAAGTTCGTCGAAGCGCATTCGGGCACGTTGTTTCTCGACGAGATCGGCGACCTGCCGCTCGACGTGCAGGTCAAGCTGTTGCGCGCGGTCCAGGACGGCGAGGTCGACCCGGTCGGTGGGCGCTCGACCGTCAGGGTCGACATCAGGCTGATTTCGGCGACGCACCGCAACCTCCTGCAGCAGGTCAAGGACGGCAAGTTCCGCGAGGATCTGTTCTACCGGCTGAACGTCTATCCGATCTTCGTGCCGCCGCTGCGCGACCGCCGCGACGACATCCCATATCTGGTCACCCATTTCATGGAGAAGGTCGCGCCGGCCGACCCGCACCGTCGCCTGCAAGGTATTTCGGCGGCAGCGCTCGCCGTGCTGCAGGCCTATGACTGGCCCGGAAACATCCGGCAGCTCGAAAACGCCGTCTTTCGCGCCTCGGTGCTTTGCGAAGGCGATGTGCTTGCCGCCGAGGACTTCCCGCAGATCCGGGCGCAAGTGGAAGGCACCGTCAACCTCGATGTGGATGGCGACGCGCCGTCGCCGTCCTTGCCTTTGCAGGCGCGCGATGACGAAGCCTTGCCCGGCGAGGGCGGCCCGGCAATCGCGTTCGATCCGCCGGCAAGGCTGCAGCCTCGCTTCGGCACGTTGCGGGCGCTCGACGAGCGCGGCAATGTGCGGGCACTTGCCGATGTCGAACTCGAGATGATCAAGCTTGCCATCGATCACTACAACGGACAGATGAGCGAAGTCGCCCGCCGACTCGGCATCGGCCGCTCGACGCTCTATCGCAAGCTCAAGGAACACGGCATCGATCCGGAGACAGGCCGCGTCGATCGACTAGCCTCCTAAGGGCGATGCCGGGCTGAGCTTTGGCCCGGCTTCCGGCTTTGCCACAAGGCCGGCGCCAGCTTGCAATGCCACAACGGGCCTTGTATCGCCGTTTCAGCGGCATTGTGGCTGTCCCGTGGACAGCTCTGTTCACGCATTAAGGCTAGCGGTAACAGATCGTGTTCGGGGCGAAGGCGAAAATCTGATCTAAACCAGCGGTTTACCAAGAAACCTTGTGAACAATTTTTGACGGGATATCGCCACGGTGTTACCGCATTTCGGCTTCAATAAGCGATGATTAACCATTAGGATCGATATTCGGGTGTGCTAATGCCACATCCGTTTGGACAAATCCGGGGACAAACGGCAGCCTGCAAGGCCTTTTGATTTGAACAGAATCGAACGACACACAAACAGGCGGCACCATCATTTGAGCGTCTGGCCGAAGTGGTTGGCAGTGTTGGTTGTCGCTTTTGGTTTTGTTGCCGCGGCTGCGAGCGGAGCCAGCGCCGAAACACGGTCGCTGAAGCTTTATCATCTCCACACCCATGAGAAGGCCGAGATCGTCTACAAGCGCAACGGCCGCTACGTCCCCGAAGGTCTCCGCAAGATCAACATCATTTTGCGCGACTGGCGTCGCAACGAGCCAACCAAGATGGATCCGCGCCTGCTGGATCTCGTCTGGGAGGCGTATCGGGAAGCAGGTGCCACGGACTACATCCAGGTCGTGTGCGGCTATCGCTCGCCGTCGACGAACTCGATGCTGCGCAGCCGCAGCAGGGGCGTGGCCGAGAAGAGCCAGCACATGCTCGGCAAGGCGATGGATTTCTATATTCCCGGCGTGCCGCTGAAAAAGCTGCGCAACATCGGCCTCAAGATGCAGGGCGGCGGCGTCGGCTACTATCCGTCATCGGGTTCGCCGTTCGTCCATATGGATGTCGGCAATGTGCGCCATTGGCCCGGTATCAGCCGGCAGGAACTGGTCAGCCTGTTCCCCAACGGCAAGACGCTGCATGTGCCGAGCGACGGCAGGCCGCTGCCCGGCTTTGAGCAGGCGCTCGCCTCCTACAAGGCGCGCAAGGGATCGGGCTCGCCGGCCATCGAGATGGCCAGTGCCGGCGGCAGCAGCAAGAAATCAGGTGGATTCCTGTCGGCTTTCTTCGGTGGCGGCGGCGACGACGAGGCCGACGACAGCGCCGATGTCGAGACCGCTTCGGCCGCCCCCCCGCCCAAGGCGAGAAACCTGAAGCCGGCAGCGGCGGCCAAGACCAGCAACCTCCCGGGCATCGCCATCGTGGCGCCGGAGAATGCGCGGCGCGCCGAGATTCCGCAGGTGACCGAACAGCAGGCTCCGGAGCCTGAACAGGACACGCCGGAGACGATCATCGCGGCATTGCCGGCCCGAAGCATTCCGCTGCCGGATTTCGCACCGCGGCCGAAAGCCGATGTCGGCGCGCAGCAGCCTGAGAATGTTCCCTTCGCGATGGCGGAGGCGACAGCCACCACCGAGCAGGCCGTGGCGACCGCGCATGCGCCGGCGAGCGTTCCTTTCGGCATGGCCGATGCAACGGCTTCGGCTGATGCGACCCAGGTCGCGGTCAACAACATACCGTTGCCGACATGGCGTCCCGACAATTCGCTGCCGGCCGCTCTGGCTGCGCCGCCCAGCAAGGATGTGCTGATGGCGCTGGCCGAGACGGCCGACCAAGGCAAGACCGCGACCGATGCGTTCTCGGTGCTGCCGACGGCGCGGCCCGAGATGGCCAGGCCGGACGCGGTCAAGGCCGTGCTCGACGAGGCCAATGCCCAGGTCGGTGCGGCCGATTACCAGCTTGCTTCCTTGTCCGGGTCCGAGCCGCGTTCGGCGTTCAACGATCCGGGCACCAACGCCGCATCGCCGCGCGATGCTGTCGTGGCCCGCCCAGTCGGTTCCGATCCGGCCGCCGCGATCGGCGCCGGCGTCAAGACGACGCGCAAGGAATCGAGAGCCACCGCCCGCGACCTGAAGCCAGGCCCCAAGGCCATGGTGGTTGCAGCCGCACCGCAGGCCGCCCGTTGGGCCTTGACCAGCGGCGAGCAGGTCGCCACCGTTTCAAGCGCGACGACGGCGCCGGGTTACGCCTACAGCATCGTGCACACGCCGCCGAGCGAGGTCTACACCGCTGGCTTCCAGCCGAGCAGCCAGGTGGCCGATGCCAATCGCTTCACCGGCAACGCCGTCAAGTTCATGTCGGTAGCCCGCTTCCAGACCAAATGACGGCAAACCAATCGACAAAGCCGCGCCGGGCAACCAGCGCGGCTTTTTGCTGCGTGGCCGGATCCGGTCGCGCGGCCCGCCGGCTTCCGATCACACCGGCCTGACATTGCCGTGATCGTGGAACGCCTCGGGCCGTCAACGGTTTCTCCCTCGTTCGTTCAAACCCGGGGATACCCATGAAGAAGATTCTACTGGCATCGGTCATCGCGTTGGCAACCGCTTCGGCGGCCATCGCCCCTACGCAGGCCGAAACCATTGTCGTCAAAACCCACGATCACATGCACATGAAGAAGCACTGCCGGACCAAGGTTGTCACGACCTGGAAGCATCATCATAGGGTGGTCAGGGAAGTCAGGGTCTGCAACTGATCCGGCCAAGGCAGGCCTGGAAAAAACATCCGGCGGAAACCCGGTCGACGCAAGTCGGCCGGGTTTTTCCATGCCGCCATGAAAGCCTTATTTTGCGAGCTTGCTCGCCGCGCGCGCCAAGGCTTCGATCTCGTCCCATTTGCCGGCCTTGACGAGGTCGTCGGGCGCCACCCAGGAGCCGCCGACGCAGACCACGTTGGGCAGGCTGAGATAGTCAGCTGCGTTCTTGGCCGAGATGCCGCCGGTCGGGCAGAATTTCACATCGGCGAGCGGCGAGGCGAAGGCCTTCAGCGAAGCGATGCCGCCCGACTGCTCGGCCGGGAAGAATTTCAGAAAGCGCAAGCCGGCTTCGCGCGCGGCCATGATCTCGCCGGGGGTGATCGCACCGGGCAGCAGCGGAACATCGCTGGCGGCGGCTGCCGACAGAAGCTCGCGGGTGATGCCGGGGCTGACGATGAAGCGCGAGCCCGCGGCAGCCGCCTCTTCGAACTGCCTGGCATCGAGAATGGTGCCGGCGCCGACGATGGCTTCCTCGACTTCACCAGCGACCCGCCGGATCGCTTCCAGCGCGTCGGCGGTCCTCAGCGTGATCTCGATCGCAGGCAGGCCGCCGCGCGCCAGAGCGCGGGCCAGCGGCACGGCATTGGCGACATCGGAGATCTTCAGCACCGGGATGACGGGCTGGCCGTTGAGGAGCGACAGAAGTTTTTCGGTCTTGCTGGGCATGTGTCTCTCCGTGGCGTGGGACAATTCAACCGATTAGCAGAAGGCCGTTTTCCTGTCCACGAAACCGGCCGTGTCGCGATGTCACGCGTCGCCCATACTCGCCAAGCCCAAGTTGACAAGGGTGGCTGCCGGCTCGATGGTGCCGACAGCTTTGGTCCCGGTGGCTTTTCAGGATAGGAATTTTTTCTTGACTCCCTGATCTCAGCTATGGTACAAATTCGCCCATGGTGCAGATTTGCGCCAGTGACCCGCCGAACAGGATGCCTGCTTTGCCTTGAATCGGCTTGCTCGAGCGTCTAGTGGCTTCGGCGATGACATCACTTCCACTCCTTCGCGTCGCCGCGCTCTACCGGTTTGCCCGGCTCGACGCTTTCGAAGAACTGCGCGCGCCGCTCGCCGCATTCTGCTGCGGGCGCGGCATAAAGGGCACGCTGCTGCTGGCGCATGAAGGCATCAACGGCACCGTCGCCGGCAGCGAGACGGCAATTGCCGAACTGATCGCGTATCTCGAAGCCATCGAAGGGCTTGCCGGACTCGAGGTCAAGTACAGCGCGGCCGCGGACATGCCGTTCCATCGCATGAAGGTGCGGCTGAAGCGCGAGATCGTCACCATGGGTGTCGATGACATCGATCCTTCGAAAAGTGCCGGCACCTACGTCGCGCCGGCCGACTGGAACGCTCTGATTTCGCAGCCCGGCACTGTCATCATCGACACGCGCAACGCCTATGAGGTGTCGATCGGCACGTTCAAGGGTGCGATCGACCCGGCCACCGCAAGTTTTCGCGAGTTCCCGGCCTGGGTGGAAACGCACCGGGCGGAGCTCGAAGGCCGCAAGGTGGCGATGTTCTGCACCGGCGGCATACGGTGCGAAAAGGCGACCGCCTATGTCAAATCGCTCGGCTTCGAGGATGTCTTCCATCTCAAGGGCGGTATCCTCAAATACCTCGAAGAGGTTCCGGCCGAACAGAGCCTCTGGCAAGGCGAGTGCTTCGTCTTCGATGAGCGGGTTTCGGTGTCGCACGGCCTTGCCGAGGGCGACGCGGAACTGTGCCGCGCCTGCCGCCACCCGCTGACGCCGGGCGAGCTGACGTCGCCCAAATTCGCTGCCGGTATTTCGTGCCCGCATTGCTTCGATGCGCGTTCGGACGAGGACCGCCAGCGTTATGCCGAGCGCCAGCGCCAGGTCGAGCTTGCGCAGGCGCGGGGCAGGGGTCCGCATATCGGCTCCTGATCCAGGCATCGTGCTGCTGCAAAGCGGCTGCCTGTCATTGCAATGTCAAGTTTCGGGACCTACGTCTTCGACGTTCGAAACCCGCCCGTTCGGCCGGGCAAATCCTGGAGGCACTGAATGTTCGATCCCAAGAAGCTTCTCGACGATCTGCTCGGCTCGCAAATCCCCGGCACCAGCGGCACCGTTCGCGACAAGGCGGGGCAGGCCGTGCAGATGGCCAAGGACAATCCGCTGGCGGCCGGTGCGCTGGCCGCGGTGCTGCTCGGAACCGGTACTGGCCGCAACGTGACGGGCGCCGCGGTGAAGCTTGGCGGACTGGCCGCAATCGGCGGCCTCGCCTACAAGGCCTACCAGAATTACAAGGCCGGCAACGCGCCCGCGGAAGCACCGGCGGCCGGCCAACCGGAATTGCTGCCGCCGCCCAAGGATACCCCCTTCCACCCGTCGCAGGCGCCGCAAGGCGAGGACGAATTCACGCTGACCCTGGTGCGGGCGATGATCTCGGCGGCGAAAGCCGATGGCCATATCGACGATGAAGAGCGCCAGAAGATCGCCGGCAAGCTCAGCCTGGCCGGCATAGGCTCCGACGCCGAAAAGTTCCTGATGGCGGAGCTGGCAAGCCCGCTCGACCTCGACACGCTGGTGGCCGGCGCCAAGACCGATGCGCAGAAGCTCGAACTCTACACGGCGTCGCGCCTGACCATCGATCCCGACACACGCGCCGAGCGCGGTTATCTCGACCTGCTTGCCGGCCGGCTCGGCCTGCCGGACGCGCTGGTCGACCATGTCGAGGCGACGGTTTCGGCGGCCAAGGTGCCGGCCAAGGCCGGGACGTCACCCAATCCGCGCTGGTAGGCCAAAACGGAACAGGGGGCACTTTCCGGGTTAACCGCTCATTAACCCAGCAAGCGCATCATTCAACACAGTCGGATCGGCTTTTCCTCCTCCCAAGCCCGGTTCAGATCAGGGGCGGTCGCCAATGGCCGCCCTTTTTGTCGGTCCGGCCGGATGGACACGCTTGCCATCGCCGCCGTCATTTGCGATGCCTTCCTTTTCGAGCCAACCCCCCAAAATCAGTCGAGCAAGCGCAGCGCTGCCGGAGGACAATAGCCATGACCGAGCAAAGAACCGCCATCGTCACCGGGGCCGGCACGGGCATCGGCAAGAGCGTCGCCACGGCGCTGCTCAAGGCCGGCTGGAACACGGTGTTCTGCGGACGCCGCAAATCCGTGCTGGATGCAGCCGTGGCTGAGGCCGGGTCCACCGGCGCCAAGGCCCTGGCGGTTGCCTGCGATATCAGCAAGGCAGGCGAGGTCGACGATCTGTTCGAGACCGTGGCGGCGGCCTTCGGCCGTGTCGACCTGCTCTTCAACAATGCCGGCATGGGCTACAAATCGACGCCGATCGACGAGATACCGGTCGAAGTGTGGAACGATATCGTCGGCGTCAACCTCACCGGTTCGTTCCTGTGCGCCCGTGCCGCCTTTGGCGCCATGCGCAAGCAGAAGCCGATGGGTGGCCGCATCATCAACAACGGTTCGGTGTCGGCCTATGCGCCGCGCCCAGGCTCGGTGCCCTACACGGCGACCAAGCATGCCATCACCGGACTGACCAAGACGCTGGCGCTTGACGGCCGGCCCTATGACATCGCCTGCGGCCAGATCGACATCGGCAATGCGCTGACCGACATGGCGCAGCCGATGACGGTCGGTGTGCCGCAGGCCAATGGCTCGATCGCAGCCGAAGCGGTGATGGATGTTCAGCGCGTCGCCGACGCCGTCGTCCACATGGCCAGCCTGCCGCTCGACGCCAACGTGCTGTTCATGACCGTGATGGCGACCAAGATGCCGTTTGTCGGGCGTGGGTGAGCAGCCCGGTTCGCGTAAGCGAATTCATCGTGCCAGTGGCACGATGAAAGGCCGGCGAACGCTGGGACGCTGCGAAGCAGCGGGGACCCAGCCGGATGGTTTTATTTCCCGGCCAGCGGCACGCCGGGCTTGAACAGCAGAATGGGCCTGATCTCGTAAACGGCGGTGGGATTGACGCGGCGAAGGTCGCGGGCGATCGCGATGGCCTCGTCTCGCGTGGCGCAGTCGACGACATAGAGCCCGAGCAACTGTTCCTTGGTTTCGGCGAAAGGACCGTCGATGATCACACCGTCGCCCGGGCCGCGCAGGGTGATGGCATCCTGTGTTGCGCCCAGACGCGCGGACGGCCCCAGCGTGCCTTCCTCATGAAGCCGGGTGTTGATCTTCAGCAGGTCGGCCATAAGTGCTGCATCTTCCTGCGGCGTCAGCGCCTTGATCGCATCTTCCACGTGATAGGCAAGGATTGCGTAGAACATTTTATGTCACCTGCTTCGATCCTGATCCAGGGAGCGTAGCGGTTCCCGACACGCCCGCCCAGCCTTGGCCGTGCGTGTCCGGACAGATCATGACACCATCATTGTCGCCAGCCGCAACCACCCGGAAAGAGGCCACCGGCCCGCTTTCAAACCTACTTCGCCAGGAACGCTCCGATCCGCTCCAGCGCGCGCAGGATGTTCTCCTCGGAATTGGCATAGGAGAGCCTGATATAGCCTTCGCCGAGAATGCCGAAATCGGGGCCGCCGATCAGCGCCACGCCGGCCTCGTCGAGCAGTGCCGAGGCGAGCTTCTTGGCCTTCCAGCCGGTCTTCGAGACGTTGGGGAAGGCGTAGAACGCGCCCTTGGGCGTGATGCAGGATATGTTGGGCAGGGCGTTCAGTCCCTCGACGACGATCTTCCGGCGGCGGTCGAAGGCGCGCATCATCTCGTCGACGTCGTCCTGCGGGCCGTCGATGGCGGCGATGCCGGCAAACTGGCTCGGCGCGTTGACGCAGGACCAGCAATTGACCGCCAGCTTGCGCACCTTGTCGTAGAGATGGGCGCCCTTGTCGCCATTCGGCCAGATCGACCAGCCCATGCGCCAGCCGGTCATCGCCCAGGTCTTCGACCAGCCGTTGAGCACGATCAGCCGGTCGCGGATTTCGGGAAAGCCGAGCAGCGAGCAATGCGTCTCGCCATCATAGGTCATGACGTCGTAGATCTCGTCGGAGAGGATGGCGACCTGCGGATGCGCCTCCAGCCCCTTGACCAGTTTCTCGATCTCGGCGCGAGGCGTGACGCCGCCGGTCGGATTGGCGGGCGAGTTGAGGATCAGCAGCCTGGTCTTCGAGGTGATCAGCGCCAGTGTCTCCTCGGCCGAGAAGGCAAAGCCGTTTTCTTCGCGCATCGGCACGGGAATGGGTGCCGCACCCGTGAACTCGATCATCGAGCGGTAGATGGGGAAGCCGGGGTCCGGGTAGAGGATCTCGGCGCCGGGCTCGCCGAACATCAGGATCGCGGCGAACATGGTCGGCTTGCCGCCGGGCAGGATCATCACCGTTTCGGGCGATATCTCGACACCGGTGGTGGTCAGCGTGCGGCGCACCACCGCCTCGCGCGTCGCCAGCAGGCCATTGGCCGGCGTGTAGCCGTGATGGCCGTCGCGCAGCGCCTTGATCGCCGCCTCGACGATGTGCTGCGGCGTCTTGAAGTCGGGCTGGCCGATGCCGAGATTGACGATGTCGCGGCCTTGTTGGGCAAGTGCTGTGGCCCTCGCAAGCACGGCGAAGGCGTTTTCCTCGCCAAGGCGGTCGAAGGCCGAAATCGTGTGGAGCATTTTTCCCGTCCGTGTGGTTCTTGCTGTTGGGTCGCGTTTTTGTGAGCCTCAGCCCGCAAAAGTCAAACGGATTGGAGCATTCGGTGTCGGAAAATCTCAGGGATTGGCAACCGCGTCCGCGGCCTGAACGCAAGACCATCGACGGTCGATACGTCCGGCTTGAACCGCTGAGCGCTGCAAAACACGGCGACGGCCTCTATGAAGCGTCCTCCGTGTCCGATATCGACGACCGCTTCGCCTGGTTGCCCGACTATCCGCCGGAGACCCGCGCCGCCTTCCAGCCATGGCTGGACAAGGTCGAGGCCAGCGAGGATCCGCTGTTCTTCACCGTCATCGACAAGGCCAGCGGCAAGGTCGCCGGACGCCAGACGCTGATGCGCATCGATCCGGCCTACGGCGTCATCGAGATCGGCAACATCTATTGGGGACCGCTCATCTCGCGCAAGCCGGGAGCAACCGAAGCGCAGTTCCTGTTCATGAAATACATCTTCGACGGGCTGGGCTATCGCCGCTACGAATGGAAGTGCAACAACCGCAACGAGCCATCGAAGCGGGCGGCCGAGCGGTTCGGCTTCAAGTTCGAAGGCATTTTCCGCCAGCATCTCATCGTCAAGGGTGAAAACCGCGACACTGCGTGGTATTCGATCATCGACAAGGAATGGCCGGCGCTGCGCAGTGCCTATGAGGCGTGGCTCGATCCGGCCAATTTCGATGGCGACGGCCGGCAGAAGCGACGGCTCGAGGATTTTCGCGCGGAATTCGGCGCTTAGGAGTTCACTATTGGCACATACCCACGATCACACCGGGCACGGTCACGGCCCTGGTCATGTGCATGGCTCGACCGACAAGAAACGCGTTCTGATCGCAGCCTGCCTGACCGGCGGCTTCATGGTCGCCGAGGCGCTTGGCGGCATCCTCACGGGCTCGCTGGCGCTGCTGGCCGATGCCGGCCACATGCTCGCCGATTCGATCGCGCTCGGCCTTGCCTGGTATGCGTTTCATCTTGGCGGCCGGCCGGCGACCGTTCGCCTCACCTATGGCTTCGGCCGGGTCAAGACGCTGGTGGCCTATACCAACGGCATCGCCATCTTCGTCATCGCGCTGTGGATCGTCTATGAGGCCTGGGGACGCCTGCAGGCGCCGGCGCCGGTGCTTGGCGGGCCGATGCTGGTGGTGGCGATCCTCGGCCTGCTGGTGAACCTCGGCTCGTTCTTCGTGCTGCACGGCGGCGACCGCGAGAGCCTGAACATGCGCGGCGCCATCCTGCATGTGCTTGGCGACCTGCTCGGCTCGGCGGCGGCCATCGCGGCGGCGCTGGTCATCCTGGCGACCGGCTGGACGCCGATCGACCCGATCCTGTCGGTCCTGGTTTCACTGCTGATCCTCTACACGGCGTGGTCGCTGATGCGGGAGGCCGCCCATGTCCTGCTCGAGGGCGTGCCGCCAAGCCTCGACCGAGATCTGATCGCCAGCGATATCGAGGCGACCATCCAGGGCGTGCGCGAAGTGCACCACATGCATGTCTGGTCGCTCGACGGGACCAGCAACATGGCGACGCTGCATGCCTGTCTCGACGAGGGCGTCGATGCGCATCAGGCGGTGAGTGCCGTCAAGAAGCGGCTTGCCAGCGAGCACGGCATCAGCCATGCCACCGTGGAACCGGAATTCGGCCAATGCGCCGACGATGGCGACGAGCACGACCACGGGCACGAGCATGAAGCGGCTGCATATCACGACCACCATCACTAGGACCGGATCGATCGATGTCGATCGTCCTGCCTCAGGAGTTGCAAAACCTTGAAAACCAGCTTGACGAACGCCCATCCTCCGGACGCGGCATGATGGACCGCGACACCAGGAACGCGGTCATCGCCGCCGCGTGGATCATGCTGCTGTTCGGTATAGGCGCCTACTATCTGCCGACCGTGATGCTGGCACTCGGCAGCCTTTCCACTGTGCTGGCCGGCGCCTTTGGCATCGTCTTCGTGCTGGCGTTCTTCTCGGTGTTCTGGCTGCGCGCCCGCAACCAGCGCAAAAACCAGGGTAAATAGGCAAGGGATTTTCGACATGCGCATTCTGATCACTGGCGCCGCGGGTATGGTCGGCCGCAAGCTCATCGCCCGGCTGGCCAAGGACGGGACGCTGCGCGGGGGCAAGATCACCGCGCTCGATCTCCACGATATCGTGCCGCCACAGGCGCCGAGCCTGGATGGCGTCAGCGTCACGCTGCACACCGGCGATCTCGCCGAAGCGGGTGCCACCGAGCGCCTGGTCGCATCGCGCCCCGACGTCGTGTTCCACCTTGCCGGCATCGTGTCGGGCGAGGCGGAAGCGAATTTCGATCTCGGCTACCGCGTCAATCTCGATGGCACGCGCGCCCTGTTCGATGCCATCCGGGTGGCGGGCTTTGCGCCGCGCGTCGTCTTCACCTCGTCGATCGCGGTGTTCGGCGCGCCGTTCCCGGACGTCATTCCCGATGACTTCCATCCGACGCCGCTGACCTCTTATGGTACCCAGAAGCAGATGAGCGAAGCGCTGCTGGCCGACTATTCCAGGCGCGGGTTCTTCGACGGTATCGGCATCCGGCTGCCGACAATCTGCGTGCGGCCGGGCAAGCCGAACAAGGCGGCGTCCGGCTTCTTCTCGGGCATCATCCGCGAGCCGTTGAGCGGCCATGAGGCGATCCTGCCGGTGCCGCGCTCGGTCGTGCACACGCATGCCAGCCCGCGCTCGGCGGTCAACTTCCTGATCCATGCGGCGGGGATCGACGGCAGCGCTGTCGGGCCACGCCGCAATCTGACGATGCCCGGCGTCGCCGTCACCGTCGGCGAGCAGATCGAGGCGCTGGAACGCATCGCCGGGCCGAAGGCGGTAAGCCTGATCCGCGAGGTTCCGGATGACACGATCTGGGCGATCGTCAAGGGCTGGCCGACGCGCTTCGAGGCAAAGCGGTCGCGGGAGCTCGGCTTCAGCGCCGAAAAGAGTTTTGACGAGATCATCCGCGCTCACATCGAGGATGAGCTCGGCGGCAAGATCGCGGGTTAAACTCCGACCCTCGTGGCGTCGGGCATCATCCGCCGCTCGCCAGGCTTGCCGACAGCAGCAGCAGTCCGAACAGGAACACGAAGGCGGCGCCGCCGATCTCGACGATCGAGTGGATGCGGTTGCCCATGCGGCCGTCGCCGGCGAAATAGACCGCCCAGTTCTTGGCGGTCACCGCCAGCGTCGCCAGTGCCGAAACGGTGATGGCGGTGCCCAGCGACATTGCCAGCACCGACAGCAGGCCGCCGAGCCAGAGGCCGTTGAGCAGGGCGAAGCTGAGCACGATCAGCGCGCCGGAGCAGGGGCGGATGCCGACCGCCGCCACCGCTGTCCAGGCCGTGCGCCAGTCGAAGCGGTCGCCTGACAGCAGCGCCGGATCGGGTGCGTGCGAATGGCCGCAGGTGTCGCAGACTTCGCCGGCCGCGTGATCGTGATGAGCATGATCGTGTTCGGCATGATCGTGATGATCGTGATGATCGTGCGAAGGGCCGTGCACATGGTCATGCGCGTGCAGCGCGTGCGAATGGGCATGCGCCGAATGGCTGTGAGCTGCATGGGAATGGCCGGCATGCGAATGCGCGCCGTGCGAATGACCCCCATGAGAATGACCCCCATGAGAATGACCGGCGTGAGAATGGCCGGCATGAGCCGCCGACAGGCTGTAGGCCGGGCCCTTGCCGAACAGACGCAGGACGGCGGGGCCGAGTTTGCGCCACAGCAGCCAGGCGCCGAACAGGGTGACGAAGACAAAGCTCATGATCTCCATGAACCAGGCTGCGTCCGTCATCGAGACGGAGGTGCCGCGCAGGACGAAATAGGCGACCCCCATCACCGCGACCGCGGTCAGGCCCTGCAGCAGCGCCGAGACGAAGGACAAGAGGATGCCGCGCCGCAACGCCACTTCATTGGCCACCATGTAGGACGAGATCACCGCCTTGCCGTGACCGGGGCCGGCGGCATGGAAAATACCGTAGGCGAAGGACAGGCCGACGAGTATCCAGATCTTGCTGCCGTCCTGGCGCATCGCCTTCATCGCCGTTGCCAGCGCGCGGTAGAATTCCTGCTGCCTGAGATTGATCCACATCAGGATATGGGCGAACGGGCCGGTGGTGGGCGCCATGCCGTCATTGACGCCGATGCCGAGCGAACTCTGGGCATGAGCCGCGTCGGCGAAATGCATCATGGCGACTGTGAGGGCCAACAGGCCGAATGCCAAACGCAGGGACGGTTTCGTCACCGGCTTCATCCTTCTGGCTGACAGGTCAGTTCGAGCTTGGTGGCGAAGATCTTGCTCATATCGGTGCCGGTCGGGTCATTGAAAAAGGCATCGGTGAGGGTCTTCTGGTTTTCCTTGATGGCCTCGTCGGGGTCGGGACGGACCACCTTGCTGGTGCAGTTCGAGGGCAGGCCTTCGACCGTGATGTTGGAGTCCTCGGTGAAGTCGATCGCCGTGTAGAATGTCGGATCGTAGACGCCGATATCGATTTTGCCGTTGAGCTTGATCGGCAGCTTCGGTTCGGACTCGAACAGGATGATCAGCTGGTCGTTGTCGAAATTGGCCATCAGATGCGGCGGCGGCGTCATCGCCACGTCCTTGCCGTCGACGGTGACGAGCTGGAAGTAATTGAACTCCGCCAACGAGGCATGAACGGTGTCGGCGACTTCCTTCAGCTCCTTGTCGTCGAGCTTCAGGTCGGAGTTCTTGTCGAATTCCATCATCACCGTCGAGGAAAACAGATCGTCGAAGCGCCAGAGATGACGCAGAGCCTTCACGCTTTGGTGATCCGGGGAGAGGATCACATCGAGGCGAGCCTCGGCGAAGACGTGTGGATGCACGTAAGCGGGTCCAGTGGCGGCAAAGCTAGCCGCCAAGGCCGAAGCCAGCATGATTGCGTGCCGTTTCAGGTGCATTCTCGGTCGCGATTCCCTAGGCCTCGGAAGAGTTGCCGAGAGTTACCAGAAAGGGGGCGAAATTGGGACCGCTGCTCGGCTGAAGTGGGTCAGGCAACTTCACGCGTCCTGAACCACTGCACCAGGAAGTCGACGAAAACGCGGACCTTGGCCGGCAGATAGCGGCGGTGCGGGTAGACGGCGAAGATGCCGCCGCCCGACAGGATACGGTCATCTATCACCGACACCAGCCGGCCGCTCGCGAGGTCGGGCGCGGCAATGAAATCCGGCAGGACGGTGAATCCCAGCCCGGACACGGCCGCGGCTCTCGCCGTCATCGGGCTGTTGACCTCGATCGGACCCGACACCGAAACGCTGACCGGATCGCCATTGTCGCCCTTGAACGGCCAGTTGTTCAGTCCGCGGCCATTGGTGTCGACGATGCAAGGCATGCGGCTGAGATCCTGCGGCCGTGTCGGCGTGCCGTGCTTGGCGATCAGTTCGGGGGAGGCGCAGAGCTTTATCGAAAACGGCGCCAGACGCCTGGCGATCAGCGACGAGTTCTCCAGCCGCGAGATGCGCACCGCAAGGTCGAAGCCTTCCTCGACCAGATCGACGAAGCGGTCGTCGAGCTGGATGTCGAGCACGATGTCGGGATGCTGCTTGGCGAAGTCGATCAGCGACTGGCCGATCGGCGCGTCGGCGAAGGTGCGCGGCGCCGACAGCTTGATCCGGCCGCGCACGTCGCCGGAGGATTCGCGCACCGCGTCGGCCAGGCTGTCGACCTCGCGCACGATCTCCGAGGCGCGCCGGTAATAGGTGTGGCCGGCCTCGGTCATCGAGAACTGGCGCGTGGTGCGGTTGAGCAGCAAAGCGCCGAGTTCGTCCTCCAACTCGCGCACATATTTCGACAGCAAGGCCTTGGAGCGGCCGATCTTGCGCGCCGCCGCCGAAAAGCCCTCGGCCTCGACCACGTCGATGAAGGCACGCATGCGCGTCAGTGTGTCCATGGTCAGGCCTTTCGTGCCGCGTCGAGAAGTTTCCGGCCGAGCCGTATCAGGGCAATGTCGCTGCCGGAAGGGCCAAGCAGCGACAGGCCGAACGGGGCGCCGGCGACCGAGCCGATGGGCAGTGTGATCTGTGGAAAACCGGACAGGCCGGCCAGGCACAGAAGCTGGAGCGCCCGTTCGCGATAGGCCTGGAACTGCTCCGGCGTGCTGTCCACGTAAGGCGCCGGACCAGGCACCGTCGGCAGGACAAGGAAGCCGTCCTTGCCGAGCAGGGCGCTCAGTTCGCCGCGAAAGGTCAGACGCCGCACCTTCTCGGCCTGGGCTGTCTTGTCGTCGACGGCGCGGCCGAAGCCGAATCGCTCCTCGACGCCGGGGCCGAGGTCGCGCTCGCCGCTGGTGATCCATTCGCCATGCACCGCCCAGGCCTCCTTGGCCTGCAGCCGGCGAAAGCACCAGTAAAGTTCATCGGGAGATGAGGAGAAGCGGATTGCCGGCGTCGCCGGCGCGCCGAAAACCGCGCCCGCCAGCCCCTTCATTCCGGCATATTCGGCCAGCGCCGGGCGGGCGACCAGCCCGTCCAGCCAATCCAGCGCCAGCGGCCGGTCCAACACGTGCTGGTGCGGATCGCGGCCGAGCAGCAGCTTGCCGACGGTCTCGTAGGTCTCGATGTCGTCGGCGAACCAGCCGAACGTGTCGAGGCTCGGCGCCAGCTTCATCGTGCCGTCGAGCGAAATGCGGCCATGCGTGGTGCGCAGCCCGATCAGTCCGCAAAAGCTCGCCGGCGCGCGGATCGAGCCGCCGGTGTCGGAACCAGTGGCGATATCGGCCAGCCTGCCCGCCACCGCCGCCGCCGACCCCGATGAGGAGCCGCCGGTGACGCGGTCGGGTGCCGCCGGGTTCACCGGAAACGAGAAATGCGCATTCTGACCGAACAGCGCGAAGGCGAGCTCGTCGGTCTGCGTCTTGCCGACGAAGCGTGCGCCGGCATCGAGGATCATCTGCACGGCGGGTGCGGTGCGCGAGGCTGCGTGGCTTTCGGCGAATTTTTGCAAATTGCCGCAACCGGTGCGGTAGCCGGCGACGTCGTATATGTCCTTGACGGCCAGCCGCAGGCCGGCCAGCGGGCCAAGCTGGGCATGTGCCACGGGCATCTGGCGAAGATCGAGAAAGGCGTTGAGAGGGCCGTGCGTGCCTGTCATCGTTCGATATCCGGATACGGTTGCCGCAACATTGTTCGACGCCAGAAATTTTACAACCTGCGATACGATTTTTATTGATTGTGAAAGTCTTCGCCCTTATATCGCGCTTGCCCAAAGTCGCACGTGCCTGTGGGTGTCCGCCGATCCTCGAATGGTGAGGGAAATCGGTAAGGTAACTGGAGCCAACCCCTCCAGTCGGTCTAGCGGCCAACCGCCAGCCCGAGGACACCTTGAAGCAACGACGGTGCGGGCCTTTCTGGTGTTCTGCCGGTTGTCCAAAAACCGGGGTTACTGAAGAGGCACACCTTCATTGCCGGCAGTGCGGACGGGTCTCCCATCCAAGCCAAGGCAGACAAAGCGAACCGAGGCCGGGCAAGGCCAAGGTTCACCGCCGCGAGACGGCGCTTCATGGTTCCGGGGTCTCCACCGGCTGGTTCCATGGATTTCCGTCCCGCCTTTGTCCACCGCGAGTTCGCGAGGCCGACAGCCCGCGTCCCGCAGCCTTATTGCGCGCCGAAAGGCGCTGATGGAGAGACCCCGATGGCCACCCAGCGCATCCTTGACTTCCTCGCCACCCGACGTCCGACCGGCCCCTGCCTCGTCGTCGACCTCGATGTCGTGCGCGACAATTTCCGCGCCTTCGAGAAGGCGCTGCCCGATTCCAGGATCTACTATGCGGTGAAAGCAAACCCGGCGCCGGAAATCCTGCGCCTGCTTGCTGCGATGGGCTCGTCCTTCGACACCGCTTCCGTTGCCGAAGTCGAGATGGCGATGGACGCTGGTGCGCCGGCGGACCGCATCTCCTTCGGCAACACCATCAAGAAGGAGCGTGACATCGCACGCGCCTACCAGCTCGGCATCCGCCTGTTCGCCGTCGATTGCGTCGAAGAGGTCGAGAAGATCGCCCGCGTCGCGCCCGGTGCGCGCGTGTTCTGCCGCGTGCTGACCGATGGCGAGGGCGCCGAGTGGCCGCTGTCGCGCAAGTTCGGCTGCGTGCCGGCGATGGCCGTCGACGTGCTGCGCCATGCCAAGGGGCTCGGCCTCGACGCCTATGGCGTGTCGTTCCATGTCGGCTCGCAGCAGACCGACCTGACCGCCTGGGACCGTGCGTTGGCCGACGCCAAGGTGGTGTTCGCGACGCTGGCCGAGGAAGGCATCGTCTTGAAGATGGTCAATATGGGCGGTGGTTTCCCGACGCGCTATCTGCGTGACGTGCCGGCCGCCCAGGCCTATGGCCAGGCGATCTTCTCGGCGCTGCGCAAGCATTTCGGCAATGCGCTTCCCGAGACCATCATCGAGCCGGGCCGTGGCATGGTCGGCAATGCCGGCGTCATCAAGTCGGAAGTCGTGCTGATCTCGAAGAAGGCGGCCAACGACAATGTGCGCTGGGTGTTCCTCGACATCGGCAAGTTCGGCGGCCTGGCCGAGACGATGGACGAGGCGATCCGCTACCCGATCGTCACCGCGCATGACGGCACTGAGACCGCACCTTGCGTGCTCGCCGGCCCGACCTGCGATTCGGCCGACGTGATGTACGAGAAGACGCCCTATCCGCTGCCTTTGTCGCTGACCATCGGCGACGAGGTGCTGATCGAAGGCACCGGCGCCTACACGACCACCTACTCGGCGGTCGCCTTCAACGGCTTCGAGCCTCTCCGATCCTACGTGATCTGACGGCGCTTGCTCAGCGCATTTTCGAACGGCGAACCGGACACAACTTCGCCTGAAAATGCGCTGAGAGAGCCGATCAGATCATCCCAGGTGGGCGACTTTCGTCCACCCGGGCTCGCCTGTGGAACAGATCTCCGCTCGCCAGGGATTACGGAAATGGAAATGCCAGTTGAAATTGGGGGCCACGCACCGGCCTTTGTGATGGTTGCCGAAACCGCCGCCGATGTTGCGGCGCGCGAGGCGTTGCTCGATCGGGCGATGGGGCCGAAGCGCAGGAAAAAGTCGTCGGAGAAGCTGCGGCGTGGCCGGCGGCCCTCGGAAGGCCTGGTCTTCGTCGCCCGCGATGGCTCGGGCGGCGTCGCCGGCACCGTGCGGCTGTGGGACGTCAGGCTGGGCGAGGGCGGTGCGGCTGCGCTGCTGCTTGGCCCGCTTGCCGTCGATCCGTCGCTCAAGAACGCCGGCATCGGCTCGGCCCTGATGCGCCATGCCATCGCCGAGGCGGCACGTCTTGGCCATGCCGCGATCCTTCTGGTCGGCGATGCGCCCTATTACGCGCGCTTCGGCTTCTCGGCCGAGAAGACCGGTTCGCTTGCCATGCCGGGACCCTATGAGCGGCACCGCCTGCTGGCGCTGGAACTGGTGGAAGGCGCGCTTGACGGCGTGCACGGCACGCTGAGGGCGGCCGGCCGCAAGCTGAAGGCGCAGGAATTGATATCGGCGGCCTGAGATACGAAGCCGCCAGCATTTCATGCAAAAACGCCGCCCGAAAAGGCGGCGTTTTTTCGCGATTGGTGGGCGCCACCTTGGGCGCCTGCATGCCTTCAGCCGATCAGCTGGCTGAGCGCCATGGCAACGGTCATGTCGCCTTCGACCTTTATCTTGCCGGTCATGAACGCCATGGTCGGGTTCAGGTCGCCAGCGATCAGCGAATCGAGATCGTCGAGCGAGAGCTTGATGGTGCAGTCGGTGGGTGCATCGGTGTTCGAGACGGTTGCGCCGTCGATGACGATGACGCCGTCGCTGCCGGTGTCGAATTTCACGGAACGATCGAACCCGCTGCTGGCCACGCGCGACTTGATCTTCTCGGCAATCTCCTGAACGCTCACGCTGTTCTCCTTGTCTGGTTGCATCTGTCTCGCAACGGCGCTTCGATCCAGCCGAAGCCCGTGCCGCGGTTTCGCGATCACGGTCGCTGCCGCATATAGCTTTGGGTTGACGTTTACGTCAACGCGAATTCAGGCGGTTGGTTCCTGCCGTTGCGGCAGGCGAGCCTGGAGGAGGCCGGGAATGCGAGCCCGGCAACTCAGTGTTCCTTGAACGCCTTGGTCATTTCGCTCGCCGTCTCGCTTTTCTTGCGGCGCAGCCAGTTGTCGCGGATTTCGTCCTTCGACAGGAAATTGACCTGGTCGATCAGAACCTCATGCACCAAAGGCGCCCCGACACGCGTGTTGACGGTATCGCGGATCGCGGCGCGGAAGGCATCGAGATCGATCGTCGCCTTGTTGGTGAAGTCGATCTGCGGATTGGAATAGAGGTAGGAATAAACCTGGTCGGTGATCAGCGCTTCGGCGGGAATGGACAGTTTCTTGATCTGCTCGGGTTCGACCGTGTAGACAAGCTTGGTCAGGAAATAGCCGCCGATCTCGGAATCGCGGATCAGCGGCACCGAAATGATGTCGGTCTTGACGTAGTCGAGGCCGCCCAGCATCGGCTTCGGCGTTTCGCCGACACCGCGCTCGCCGGCCGCCTGGAAAGAATAGAATACGGCGCCCAGCGTTGCGGCGCAGATCCAGACGGCGATGGCGATGACCTTGATCATCGGGCCTTGTCAGTCCCTTGGTCAGTCCCTTGCAATGGCAACGCGGCACGGCGCCGTTGCCGAGGCAGGATCTCCGATGTGTCGCCTGTGTTCGCCATCACGCCTTTATCCAGCCGAACTCGCCGGCGGAATAGGTGCCGTCGGTCTCGGCGCGCTGGATGGCGTGCCGCAGCAGGCTGGCGACTTCGTTGACCGCGCTGAGATGCGCCAGGATCGCCGCTTCGTTCTTCGCCAGCTTCTGGCGCAGCCGGGTCAGGCCCTCGCGGTGCTGCTCGAGGAATTCGGCTTCGCTGCCGCCCTTCATGGCGCGGGTCAACTCGTAGAGGTAGCGGCTCTTGCGGGCGTTCGATGCCTTGAGATCATAGTTGGTGGCGTTGCGGATGCCTGCCGTCTCTTCCTCGACCACTTCCTCGATGCGGCCGATGATGGCGGCGAGATTGCCGGGCCGCGCGAACGGGATCGGCGCTTCCGATGTGGTCGTGCGTGCTGGCAGGTTGGGGGTGGATTCCGAAAAGTCGGCCATGGCGTTTCCCAGTTTAGATCTTGATATTTGTTTTTATGGTCGTCTCGTCACCGGTCATCGATCCCGCAGCCTTGCGCTGCAATTGATGGACCAGCGAGGTCGACAGGCTGTTTTGCTGGTCGACCTCGGTCTTTTCCGGCCCGCCCGAAACCGGACCGACGGGCACGACGCGCTTGCCTTCGAGATAGTGGTCGGCGAGCATCGATTTGGCGATGCCGATGCCGCCGCGTTCGGCCATCACGTCCGCCACCCGCTCGGCAAGCTGCGATTTCCACATGTCGCCGGCCAAGCCCTTGCCGTAGACGCCCTCGGTGTCCTTGGGCAGCATGTTCTGGATGAAGGTCTGCAGCACCATCGCCTCGAACTTCTTGAATTTCTTGGCCGGGTCGGTTGCGGCGGCGGCCTTGTCGGCGGTGGCGCGCGACAGGATCGAGCCGGCATCGACGGAAGCGGCGGTGTCGAGTGAAAACGTGCCCGCAGCGCCGCCGGCCCGCTTTGCCAGCGCGGCGCGGGCGGTCTCGATATCCGCCGGGTCGACGGCTCGGGCCACATCCATAACGATGTCGCTGGGTGGAGAAATCGCCAAGAAAGTCCGCCTTTTACCGGTTTTCCCTGACCAGACCATGCCTCAACAAGCTTGTGGCAGGCTTGCGGGAAGGAGAGGGAGCGGAGTGCGGGGATCGGATCGAAGCTGCCGGCCGAGGGGGGGGATTTCCGCCTCAGCCTCACTCCTTGACCGCCCCCGTCATCGAGGAGACGTAGTGCTCGACAAAGAATGAATAGAGCACCACCACCGGCAGGGAGCCGATCAGCGCGCCTGCCATCAGGGCTCCCCATTCATAGACGTCCGAACGTACCAGCTCGGTAAGCACGCCGACCGGCACGGTCTTGTTTTCGGACGACTGGATAAAGGTCAAGGCGTAGATGAATTCGTTCCATGACAGGGTGAAGGCGAAGATGCCGGCGGAGATCAGGCCGGGCACCGACAGCGGCAGAACTATCTTGGTCAGGATTTGCCAGCGGCTCGCTCCATCGATCAGCGCGCATTCTTCCAGTTCGAAGGGTATCGAGCGGAAGTAGCCCATCAAGAGCCACGTGCAGAATGGAATGAGGAACGTCGGATAGGTGAGGATCAGTGCGAACGGCGTATCGTAAAGGCCGAGGTTGAACACCATTACCGACAGTGGAATGAACAGAATCGAGGGCGGCACGAGATAGGCCAGGAAGATCGCCAAGCCGACCTGCCGCGCCCCGGAAAACCTCAAGCGCTCGATCGCATAGGCAGCGAACACCGCCGCCAGCAGCGACAGGAAAGTTGCGGCGGTCGAGATGATGATCGTGTTGAGAAGCCAACCCGGATAGGACGTCTCGAAGAGCAGATACCGAATATGCTCGAGCGTTGGATGGACGACCCAGAACGGGTTGAAATTGGCATAATCCGTCATCTCGAGATTGGGTTTCACCGCCGTGATCGTCATCCAGTAGAACGGGAACAGCAACACGATGACGAAGATCAGGAGCGGCAGATAAACGGTCACCACGCGCCGGGGCAGGCTCTGAAGATAGCCCATGCCGCCTTCATCCGTGTTCGGGCGGTTGCTCGTTTCTATCGCGGCCATGTCAGTCTCCACCGCCCTGCTGCCATTTACGACGTTGCAGCCCGAAATAGCTGAAAAGGATCGCCGCAAGCAGGAACGGGATCATCGCCACCGCGATCGCGGCTCCCTCGCCAAGCTGGCCGCCGGAAATGCCGCGCTGGAACGAGAGCGTCGCCATCAGATGGGTGGCATTCACCGGCCCGCCGCGAGTCAGCACATAGATCAGCTGGAAATCGGTGAAGGTGAACAGGACCGAAAAGGTCATGGTGATGGCGATGATCGGCGTCAGCAGCGGCAGTGTCACATAGCGGAACAACTGCCAACGGCTGGCGCCGTCGAGCGTCGCGGCCTCGTAAAGCGATTGGGGAATCGTCTGCAGGCCGGCCAGCAGCGTGATGGCCACGAAGGGAATGCCGCGCCAGACATTGGCGGCGATCACCGAGGCGCGTGCGTTCTCCGGATCGCCAAGGAAATTGATGCGGTGGTCGATCAGTCCCATCTGCTGCAGCGCCCAGGAGAGGATGGAGAACTGCGAATCGTAGATCCACCAGAAGGCGATGGCCGAGAGCACCGTCGGCACCACCCACGGCAGCAGGACAATCGCGCGGAAGAACGATTTGAAGGGAAGGTTCTGGTTGAGGAGGAGCGCCAGCCAGAGGCCGAGCGCGAATTTCAGGATCGAAGCGCTGATCGTGTAGAGCAAGGTGTTGAAGACGGAGAGCCAGAAGACGGCGTCGCTCCACAGATATTCATAGTTTTCGATGCCGATGAAGATGCCGGGGCGGCCGATGCGGGCGTCGGTGAAGCCGAGCCAGACGCCGAGCCCCAGCGGATAGGTCAGGAAGACTAGCAGCAGTGCAGCCGCCGGAAGCATGAAGCCGAAGCCAAGTGCGTTCCGGCTTTCGCTCCAGCGCGATAGAATCCGTGAGAAGATCGAAGATCGCGGCTGGATAGCAGCTGACGGCACGGCCATGGGTCGGCTCCTGCTGAGGTCTCATTGATCGGCCGGATCGGCCGCGACGCAATCCGAAGCCAGCCGGGCAGCCGCGCTGCCCGGCTGAGCCGGCTCAAACGCGATAATAGCGATTTGCCCGCTTCTCGGCCTCTTCCATTGCCTCTTGAGGCGTCGCCTGGCCGGTCACCGCTTTGGCGAACATATCGACCAGCACGTAGTCGGCCATGGTTGCCGCCGAAGCATAGCCGAGCGGCCCGGCATAGCCGTTAGGCCGCAGAGTAGCCGAAGCCTTGGCGTAAGCGGCGTTGTTGGGATCGGCAGTCCATACCGGGTTGTTGTCGAATGCCTTCAGGGTCTGGCAGCAATATCCGGCCGAGGAGGTGATCCAGTCCTTCATTTGCGGTTCCTCGAACATGAACTGCAAATACGCCTTGGCCGCGTTGGGGTAGGGCGTGTAATTGAAGATGACAGCCGTGGTCACCTGGAACAATTCGACGGATTTGCCGACAGGGCCGATGGGCAGGTTGGTGGTGCGTATGTCCTTGGCGATTTCAGCCAGCTTCGGATCATTGTCCTTATTGATTTTGGCGGTGTTGTAGGCCGAGATGCCGTTGGCGATGACAGCCAGTTCGCCGGCCAGGAAGGCGCGGTTGTTGTTGACGTCGAGCCAGCTTTCCGTGCCTGGAATGAAGGTCTTGTAGAGTTCCTGCGCGTATTCGATGGCCTTGAGGGTCTCGGGGCTGTTGATCGTTACCTTGCCGCTCTCGTCGACCATCTGGCCGCCATGGCTCCACAGCAGCCAATGAGCATAGTTGTTGCCGTCGCCGACGCCATGGCCATGCGTGAAGCCGGCCGGATGGCCCTTCGCCTGCAAGGCCTTGCAAAGTTCCAGGAAGCCTTTCGTGTCTTTGGGAAACTCCGAAAAGCCGGCCTCTTTCACCCAGCTTTCCCGATAGACGATGGCGTTTCCGATCGTGGCCAGTGGCAGGCCGATGAATTTGCCTTCCCGGGTCGCATATTGCTTTGGTCCATCATGCCAGCCGCCGTATTTCGAGCCGAGATACTCGCCGAGTTCGCTCACGTCGTGCAGCTTGTCGGGATATTGGTGCGGGTCATCGAACCAGACGAACATCAGGTCGGGGCCGGAGCCGACATTTGCCGCGACCGCCGCCTTGGGGCGAATGTCCTCCCAACTTTCCTTGTCGACGCGGACCGCGACACCGGTCGCTTCGGTGAAGCGCTTGGTGTTGGCCAGCCATTGGTCCTCGTCGCCCTGGACGAAGGGCGACCAGCGCAGCAGTCTAAGCTTGGCGCCATCCTCGGGTTTGTATTTCGGTCCGTCCTGAGCAAGGGCCGGAGAGCTGATGAACCGACTTCCCAAGGCACCCGCCGCCGCGCCGGCGGTGGTGCGGATCACGTCACGTCTGGTGAACTTCATGCTCGTTTCCTCCTGCTTGTTGTCCTTGCCTGTGGTCCTACTGATCGGCACGTGTTTGGAACCTCTGTCCGGTTTCTCCGTGAAAGAGATGGATGAGGCCGGGCTCGGCCGTAAGCCGGATGGTTTCGCCCGGCGTGAAGGAATGTCGTTCCCGGAAATTGGCGACGATCTCTTCGCCACCGGCTGTCCGGCCGATGAGCTGCACTTCGGACCCGGTTGGTTCAACCACCGCGACGGTGACCGGAATGCCCTGGTCGTCGGACAGCCGCAAATGCTCGGGCCTTATTCCCAGCACCACAGGCTCGCCATTGGGGATGGAAAGTGCCGAGGCCAACGGGACTGAAATCCCCCCGGCGCCGCGGAACGAGGGTGAGCCGTCAATAGCGATCTCGCCCCTCAGCAAATTCATGGCCGGCGAGCCGATGAAGCTGGCGACAAAAAGATTGTTCGGCCGGTCATAGAGTTCCAGCGGCGGCCCTATCTGCTCGACGATGCCGTCATGCATGACCACGATCTTGTCAGCCATGGTCATGGCCTCGATCTGGTCGTGCGTGACGTAGACTGTCGTGGTCTTGAGGCGCTGGTGCAGTTCCTTGATCTCGGCGCGCATCTGCACCCTGAGTTTGGCGTCGAGATTGGACAGCGGTTCGTCGAAGAGAAAGACCGCCGGATCACGCACGATCGCGCGGCCCATGGCGACGCGCTGGCGCTGGCCGCCGGAAAGCTGCCGAGGATAGCGCGCCAGCAACGGCACCAGCCCAAGGATTTCGGCCGCGCGGCGCACGCCTGCATCGCTCTCCGGCTTGGAAACTCCTTTGAGCATCAGCGAGAACGCCATGTTCTCGGCAACGGTCATGTGTGGGTAGAGCGCATAGTTCTGGAAGACCATGGCGACGTCGCGCTCCTTGGGCGCAACGTTGTTGACGACACGTTCGCCAATCGCGATCTGGCCGCGTGAAATCTTTTCCAGGCCGGCGATCATTCTGAGAAGGGTTGATTTTCCGCAGCCCGATGGTCCGACCAGAGTGACGAACTCGCCGTCCTCGATGTTCACGCTGACCCCGTGCAGGATCTCGACAGCGCCGAATGATTTGTAGACTTCGCCAATTGCGACAGACGCCATCGATCCTCCCAACAAATTCCTGCGACGTCGTCGAAGGAACAACGCTTCCGCTAGCGACAGCCCTGGCTCCTCCCAGGCTCACGCTAGGCCGAAACGGTAGCGCTACCAAACCGGGCTGTAAAGCGTTTAGGGGAAAGCCGAACCTTGGGAGGGTCCGCTTCGCGCCACACAATCCTCCCAGCTGCTCCTGCGTCCGCTTCTGCGCGATCAAGTCCGGCACCTGCGGTCGCAGCGTTCGCGTTCATCACAGTTGCGCACGTCCTTGTAGGCTCGCTCGACCGGCGGCGATAAGGCTGGCTTCCTGCCTGGCGCTCGCGAGGTTCGCTTCCTGGCGTACGACCGCCTGGGCGATGCGACAAGCGGATTGAATGGCCCCTTTTCCGTCAGGGGCAGTCATTCCGGAACGATCCTTCCCGCTTGATTAGAATTCCACGTTGAGTTTTGCATTGAAGCCGTTCTGCTGGACGCCGGAGCCGAACTGACCCTGGTAGGCGACGCTGAGGGTTGCGGCATCGGTCAGGTTGAGATCGAACCCCGCTTCGATGGCGGCACTGTCCTTGGCGATCGGCACGCCAGCGATCGTGAAGGCATCACCGGCAGAGAAGGCATGTGTGCTGGTCGGTATGACGTCGCCATAGGCATGGCGCCAGCCCAGCATGCCGCGCGCTGTGGCATTGATGGCGCCGAGCGTGAAGCCGGCGGAGGCTCTGAGACCAAGCGTGGTGAAGGTGGCGTCGGTGGTCTGGCTTGCACTGGTCAATGCCGCCGCACCGCCCTTTTCCGTGAAGCCGTCCGTATGCAGGTTGACATAAGCGAGGTTGGCAAAAGGCTCGAAGGCCGCGACTGGCGTATCGATGCGATAGCCGAGTTCCCCGAACGCCTGGAAGGTGCCAGCGTTGTAGTCGCCGCTCAGGCTGTCGGCAAAGCCGGGCATGGCCACCGAGCGCGATGTCTTCATGTCATGCCACGTATAGGCAAGCCCGGAGCGGAAGGCGAGAGCGCCCCGCTGCGTGCCACCATAAAGGCCGAGATGATAATTGTCGCTCGAGCCTGACGAGGATCGGCCGTCGGCATCGAAGCTCGTGTGGCTGTAGCCAGTCATGATGCCAAGCCGCACATCCTCCGCGACAAGGCCGTCGACGCCGGTAAGAAAGCCGCCGGTGGAGGTATCGAGGCCTGCGGCATTGCCGTCGCCGTCGAAGGTGCCCCATGACCCGAAAGCCGTGCCCCAGGCGGCAAAGCGATCGGTGGTGGCAGGCGCCAGCATCGGACCGCCTTCGCCATAGGCCAGCACCGGCGTTGCCGGGATACCTACCCCCTCGAAGCCCGCACGCAGGCGGTCATTGATGGCATCGCGGACAAAATGGCTGTCCTCGATCAGCGCCGATTTGGCGGACGCATGGATCTCGCCAGATAACGCATCGAAGGCTTCGCGTGCGGTTTCATCGTCCGGAAGGCCGGCGATTGCATCGTAGATCGGGTTGCCCGGCCCGGCGCTTTCGGCGCCATTGGCGGTGGCACACTGGTTGCGGGTGCCGGCCACGTCGCAGAACGACACGTCATTGCGGGCAACGTCGAGATAGATATTACTGGCGTCATAGGCGAGTGCCAGGTCGACAAACGGGGCGTTCTGGTCGAACGCATCATAGGTGCCGGTCACGCCTTGATCCGCGCTCAGGATCGTGTAGCGGGTTCCGGCACTGTAGCCGCCCGGCGCCTTGAGCGCGAAGACGGTGCCACCCTGGATGGTGGCTTTGCCCGTCACGTCGATCAGGTCGGAATTGCCGGCCGGATTGATCTCGACTTCGTAGGTCGAGCCTATCTCCTGCGTGTAATCGCCTGACACATTCAGCGTGCCGATCGAATTGCCCGGCGTAATCGTGCCGCCAGAAGCGATCGTGGTCGTACCCACCGTTCCCGAACCGCCGAGCGTGCCGCCGGCTGCAACCGCAATGGCGCCAGCAATGCTTGCCCCGGAATGGCTGCCGTCGCCGACAACGAGCTTGCCGCCGCCGATGGTGGTCAGACCGGTATAGGTGCTGACGCCGTTCAGCGTCAGCGTGCCGGCGCCGGTCTTGACGAGGCTCCCTCCGATGCCAGTGCTGCCATCCTGGATGACGCCGCCGATGGTGTCGTTCTTATCCAATCCGCCAAGCGTCAGCGACTTCGAGCCGAGAAAGACGAGACCATCGCCCGAAAGCGAGCCAATCGCGATACCGTCCGACGTCATTTCGGAGATGTCGACCTTTCCCCCCGTATCGTTGATGATCGTGGCGCCATCCGCGGTGTTGGCGCCATGGAAGCCAACGAAGCCGCCCTTGTTGGTGATGGCGGCGCTGCCGGCAGACGCGGTGTCGTAGAAGTCGAGCGTTCCTTGGATTGTAACGCCAATCGTGGCATTGGCGGCGCTCGAATTGCCGTTGAAGGACGTCCTGCTACCATTGCCGGTGATCGAAGCCGCACCGGCCGATGTTTCGTCGTTGAAGTTGATGCGGCTTTGGGTAGTGACGATCGTCGCCGTTCCCGCCGACGCACTGCCATCGAAGCGCATCGTTGCGTTTGTTTCCATGACGATGTCGAGGCTCTCGGCGCTTGCATCATTGATGAAGCGGAGGTCACCGGCCTTGACATTCACCGGTCCGCTGCCCAGCGCGCCTGTCGTCGCCGCGGTGATGAATCCTGCCGAAACCGTCGTCCCACCGGCGTAGCTGTTGGCGCTCGAAAGCACCAGCCCGCCGGCCCCGGTCTTGGTGAGCGCGCCGGTCCCGGAGATGACGCCGTTCGCCGTCAGGTCGGCATCGGTCTGGAACGTCCCACCGCCGGCATCCAGGGTGACGTTGCGCGCCGTCGCGAACGCCGCCGTGTTCCGCAGCGTGCCGCCATCGAATGTCAGGGCACCGCTTGCGGCGCCGAGATTGGCATCGGACGAAACGGAAATAGTCCCGCCCAGAAGCCGCGTGCCGCCCTGATAGCTGTTGCTGCCTTCCAGGACGAGCGTGCCGCCTTGCGTCTTGCTGACCCCGCCCGCGCCGGTAATCGTCGTCGCGATGGTGGCTGCCGTGCCGGCCAGCACGCGGATCTCGGCATTGCCATCGGCGCTGTCGGAACCATCTATCGCGAGCGTGCCGGAACCTTCCAGGCGGTAGCCGCTGTCGACGAATTGCAGGCCCTTGAAGCTTTGCGCTCCTTCGACGGCGATCGTGCCGCCGTCGAAGCCGCCCGGTTCGTTCTTGAACACCGCATGGTTTCCTGCCCAGGAGACGAGAGTATCGCCGCCCTGGTTCAGCCATTTTTCGTTCGTGGTGTTCCAGGTCCCGTCGCCGCCTTGCCAGTGCTGCAGCGTGTCGTCGCCGGCCGCTCCGATGAAGAGGTCGACATTGCCGCCGCCCGCCTGGATCTCATAGGCGGCCGGATCGGAAAGCGGCGGCTTCGTGCCGATCTCCAGGCCGTTGTCGGTGAGGCTGCCGCCATAGGTCATCAGCCGGTAATAGCCGAGGCCCGCCGTGCCATCGGCCACGTCGCCGCTCTGCGCAAGATTGAGCGTACCGTCGAGCGTCAGATTGCCACTCACCCCGATGCGGTCGCTTATCCCCGGAGAGCCGGTTGAACCGCCTGGATTGCCGAATTCGTAATCGAGAATCGACCCTGAAGAGAGGCCCAGATTTCCGGCAACCGTCAGCGTACCAACCGAATTGCCTGGCGCGATATGCCCGCCATCGGCAACCGTCGTCGTGCCCACCGTGCCCGAGCCACCGAGCGTGGCGCCGTCCTCGACATTGATCGTGCCACCGAGGAAGCCGGCACTGGCATGGTTCCCGACAAGAAGCGTGCCGCCTGCAACAGTGGTGGCACCGGTAAAGCTGGAACTGTCCGTGGCCAAAACGGTCGTGCCGCTTTCATGGAGGATGGTCCCCAAGCCGGTCAGGGAAGGGCTGAAAATCAGATCGGACCCATCGGGATTTCCCAGATGATTGAACACAACCGTGCCTGTGCCAGCGCCAAAAGCTATCGATGCCGCATCAACCGTGCCGGCGGCCTTCGCCACTTCCCCACTTGCCGCACCGATGTTGAGCGTTCCGAATGATCCTGGCTGGGCCGCCAACCCAACGATAGCAGGACCCCCGGCAAGCGAAACCTGCCCGCCCTCCGACAGAGTCAGCGTGCCCTTGCCCAAGACGCCAACGGCAATGATGGAGTCGCCTGTCCAAACCGACCCGGGGCCCGTAATATTCACAATTCCGGTGGCTTGAGCATCCCAACCAACAATGGCGTTGTTGCCGCTGGAAACCTGCCCGCCATTTTCAATGCTGAGCGATCCATTGCCAAAGAGACCAACTGCGATGGCATCAACGAGTGTCCAACCCGAATCATTTCCGGAAATCACCGCGGAGCCAGTGCTGCCCGCGCCATACGCCACAACTCCCGAATCGTTGAAAACCTGACCCCCATTCTCGACGATCAAGCTCCCTTTCCCTTTGGAATCCCCATTGGAATCCCCGACCCTAAGGACGTCGGCAGTCCAGGTGGCCGACCCTGAAACTCTTGCGGTTGCCCACTCGTCCGGATCAGTTCCGTCAGTAGCAATGATCCCGGTAAAAGAGGTGAGCTGTGTGTCGATGTCGAGCGTGCCCCCCATGACGCCCAGGTTGCCCGCGAGGTCGGAAGCGTCGCCTGACAGCGTCAGCGTACCGGCGCCGGCCTTGCCGAAATGGCCGGGGCCGGTAATGGTCCCGGCATAGGTACCGTCGCTCGCCTGGTCGAAGACGACGGCGCCGGTGTTCACGCCTGAGAAGGTGAGATTGCCGCCGAAGCTGTTGGTGTCGCCGACCAAGGTGCCTTGATCGATGGTCCAGTCCTGCGCACCCGTGCCGGTCAGGGTAACGGTATTCGTCCCGGCCTTGTTAAAGCTCGTGAAGCCGACGAACTCGTCACTCGCGCCTACCGTGGCCGTATTCACGAGCTTCGAGACATTGAAGGCCGGTGTGGAAGGCAGCGTGTCATAGTCCCCGAGCATCAATGAGCCGGTCGCGCCACTCTCCACCACGACATTGCCGGTGATAATCGAGCCGTTTCGCAGGGAAAGCGTGTTGACGCCGCCGGTGAAGGTGATGGCGTTAGCCCGGCCAAAGAAAGAATCTCCCCCAGTAATCTCCCCAACGTTAAGCACCGCCAAATTGGCCCCAACGATGCCGGTACCACCGTTTCCATTGCTGGGCGTCAGGGGAATATAGCCGGGGGCGCCGCCACTGCCGGTTCCGCCAGCAGGGCCGTTAGAGCCGCCGGCATGGCCACCGTTGCCCTCGCCGCCAATGATCACTCCGCTGTTAAAAACCGTCCCACCATTTCTGAGGTCGATCGCTGCACCGGCGGATGCAGAAACCCCGGCGCGGCCACCGGTAATGCGACCGTCGTTGACGATGCTGCCAGAATCTCCCATCACAATGGCTGTTCCGCCGGTGGCTAAAGCCCCGCCCGTGCCACCGAGGACATCGCCATGGTTGGTCAAGTCGCCGCCGGCGTTCAAAACAATGCCCGCACCACCACCACCGCCGAAATTGGCGCCAGGATTGCCACCGTTTCCGCCAGCAACGGTGGCCGAGCTTTCAACAGTGATGGCGCCGTTGTTCAGAAGCACCATGCCGG
>NZ_RZQP01000390.1:0-3223 GCF_003998165.1 Mesorhizobium sp. M7A.F.Ca.US.007.01.2.1
CCGCATGCCGAGCCGCTGGTCGGCGCCTTCGAAGTTGCGCAGGATGTCGCCGGCGCGCGCGGCCAGCGACTGGGCCGTTTCGATGGCGCGGGCGACCAGCTTCTGGTCGGCGGCATCGAACGTGCCTGCAATTTCGCTTGCACGAGCTGCCAGATGGTCGGCGGTGTCCTGAGCCCGGGCGGTCAGCTGATCTGCGGTTTCCTGGGCGCGGGCGGCGAGCTTCTGGTCTGCCGCTTCGAAGGTGCCGGCGATCTGATTTGCGCGAGCGGCCAGCTGATCGGCGGTTTCATGGGCACGGGCCAGCAGCGAGCTGGACGTGTCGTCCGCGCGGGCAAGCAAGGCGTTCGACGTATCTTCTGCACGGGCGTGCAGGCGACGGTCGGCCTCCTCGAAGGTGCGGGCGATGTCTTCGGCCCGCGCCAGCAGGGCGGCGGAGGTCTGCTCGGCGCGCTCGGCGATCTTCCGGTCGGCGTCGCTGAACGCGGCACCGGCCTGCTCGTGCAGGGTGCTGGTGACTTCCAGCACCTTTTCGCGCAGGGCGCCGGCGACAAACACGGCGCTCTTCTCGAGCACGGCGCGGACGTTGTCGACGCCTGTCGAGAGCGCACGTTCCATGGTGCCGGCGCGCTCCTCGATGATGCCGGTCTGGCGACTGAACGCCTGCTCGATCTTCTCGACATCGGCAGCGATCGCGTCGGAAATGCCGGTGCTTCTGGCAGCGATCTGGTCGATATGGCCCGACAGCGAGCGGTCAACGTCCTTGCGGGTCTCGGCGAGCCTGCCGAGATCGTCTTCCAGCGCGCGGGTCAGCATATTGCGGCCTTCGGACAGCTTGCCGACATGTCCGGCGATGACGTCGTCGATGTCGCTGCGGCTTTCGGTCAGCTTCTGCAGGTCGGCTTCGAGGGCGCGTTTGAGAATGTCGCGGCCCTCGGCCAGCTTCTCGACCTGGCCGGCAACCAGACCGTCGATGCTGGAGCGGCTTTCGGCCAGCTTGGCGAGATCGGCTTCCAGCGCGCGCTTGAGAACATCGCGACCTTCGGCGAGTTTCTCGACCTGGCCGGCGACCAGACCGTCGATGCTTGAGCGGCTCTCGGCCAGTTTGGCAAGATCGTCCTCGAGCGCCTTGGACAGGGTCGAGCGCTCCTGGACAAGCCTTTCCGCGTGGCTGTTGACGAGGCCACCGACGTTTTCGAGGTCGGCTTCAAGCGCTTTCGACAGCGTCGAACGATCCTGGACGAGCCTTTCGGAATGGCTGTTGACCAAGCCATTGACGCTTTCGAGGTCAGCCTCGAGTGCCCGGGCGAACTGTGCCCGGTCATCGACCAGTTTCTGCGACTGGTCGGCAATGGCCCCCTTGATCGCATTGAGGTCGGATTCCAGAGCGCGCCGCAGAATATCTCGGCCCTCGGACAACTTCTCGACCTGACCCGCAACCAGCCCGTCGATGCTGGAACGGCTGTCGGCCAGCTTGGCGAGGTCGTCCTCAAGGGCCCTGGACAGGGCGGAGCGGTCTTGGACAAGCTTGTTCATGTGATCGGCGATGACGCTGTTCACATTCTGCAGGTCGGCTTCCAGGACCCGGGAAAGCTGACCGCGATCCTCGGCCAGCTTTTCCGACTGGCTTGAGATAACGCCCTTGATCGTGTTCAGGTCGGATTCCAGCGCGCGCTTGAGAATGTCGCGGCCTTCCGCCAGCTTCTCGACCTGACCGGCGACCAGACCGTCGATGCTCGAACGGCTTTCGGCCAGCTTGGCAAGGTCGGCTTCAAGGGTCTGCGACAGCAGGCTGCGGTCCTCGGCCAACCGTCCCGAATGGCTTTCGATCAGGCCGCGTATGCCGGACAGATCATTGTCGAGCGAATGGGAAAGCTGCGTGCGGTCTTCCGCCAGTTTGGCGGAATGGGTTTCGATGAGGCTCTTGATGCCGACGATGTCGTTTTCCAACGCCTTGGCGAGCACGGCGCGGCCTTCGGCGATTTTTTCCACCTGACCGGCGACCAGACCGTCGATGTCGGCGCGGCTGTCGGACAGTTTTCCGAGATCGGCTTCCAAAGCGCGCGACAGAATGTTGCGGCCCTCGGCGAGTTTTCCGACATGTCCGGCGACCATTTCATCAATGATCGTACGAGCTTGCACCAGCTTCCCGGAGTCTTCATTCAAGGCAATAGAGAGCCTGTTGCGACCTTCTTCCAGCCTTTCGAGATGGCTGCCGAGCGATGCATCGATGGCCGCCCGCGATTCATTGACCTTGCGCAGATCCTCTTCGAGAGCGCGCGAGATCAGGCTGCGGCCTTCGGCCAGCTTCTGCACCTGGTTGGTTACTGCCGCATCGATGCCGGCGCGGCCCTCGGCGAACTTCGCCAGGTCGGCCTCCATGGCCGCGGCCATGCGCTCGCGGCTTTCGGACAGTTTCCTGCTGTGGTTCTCGACAGCTTCCTCGATGCCGACGCGGGCGTCGGCGAGCCGCTGGATGTCACTGTCGAACGAACGCGACACGACGTGACGGGCGGCTTCCATGCGTCCGGCGAAGTCGCTGGCGCGGGCTTCGAGCATAGAGGAGGTCGAAGTGACGATGTCGGCCATGTCGGCGCCGATCTGGGTCTTGCCCTGATCGATCATCGCCGACAGCGTGTCCTTGCTCTCGGCGAAGGTGTGCGCGATTTCGCGGGCGCGCTCGACCAGCGTTTCATTGATCTGGCGGGCGCGGGCCTCGAGTGCCGCATTGAGCTTCTGCGTTCCGGTGTCGAGCGCCTCGGCGCGGGTCTGGAACTCGCTGATCAGCGCCTGGCCGCGTTCGGCGAGCGTGCGCTCGATGCCGTTGAGGCTGGCCTCGAATTCGGAATTGAGGGTGCGCGCGGCGCCGCCAAGCAGCGACACCATGCCGGTGGTGCGATCGTCGAGCAGATCGGTCAACGACCGCGTCAGTCCGTCCGTGGTGTCCGTCAGCTTGGCAATGCGGGTGTCGAGAAGGCTGGCGAAGGCCTCGCCCGAGGTCGACAGACGGTCGGTGATCGAATCGAGCCGGCCTTCGACGGAATCGAAGATCGACATCGAGCTTTCGTTGATGCGGTCGATCAGCGTGTCGCCGGAATTGGTGATCGTCATCGACAATTTGGTCGATGCATTGAGGATCGAGTCGCGAATGATGTCGGAAGCCGCGCCGATCTCGTCCTTCAGCGTCTCATGCGCGCCGGTAATCGAGGCGCGGACGCGCTCGGCA
>NZ_RZQP01000391.1:0-3199 GCF_003998165.1 Mesorhizobium sp. M7A.F.Ca.US.007.01.2.1
GCACCACCTCCATCGAAAAGTCCGAGCAGCTGGCCGAGCGCCTGCGCAAGGAAGGTTTTACCGATTTCGAAGTGCTGAACGCCCGCCATCACGAGCGCGAGGCGGCGATCGTCGCCCAGGCCGGCAAGCCCGGCGCCATCACCATCGCCACCAACATGGCCGGCCGCGGCACCGACATCAAGCTCGGCGGCAATGCCGAGATGCGGATCGAGGAAGAGCTGGGCGACATGCCGGCCGGCCCCGAACGCGAGGCGCGGGAAAAGGAAATCATTGCCGACATTGAGCGGCTGAAGGAAAAGGCGCTGGCCGCCGGCGGCCTCTATGTGCTGGCCACCGAACGCCACGAATCGCGCCGCATCGACAACCAGCTTAGAGGTCGTTCAGGAAGACAAGGCGACCCCGGCCGCTCGAAATTCTTCCTGTCCCTGCAAGACGATCTGATGCGCATCTTCGGCTCCGAGCGCATGGACGGCATGCTGCAGAAGCTCGGCCTCAAGGAAGACGAGGCGATCATCCATCCGTGGATCAACAAGGCGCTGGAAAAGGCGCAGAAGAAGGTCGAGGCGCGCAACTTCGACATCCGCAAGAACCTGTTGAAATATGACGACGTCTCCAACGACCAGCGCAAGGTGGTGTTCGAGCAGCGCATCGAACTGATGGACGGCGAAGGCCTCTCCGAAACGATCGCCGAGATGCGCGAAGGCGTCATCGACGAGATCGTCGCCAAGGCCATTCCCGAAAATGCCTATGCCGAGCAGTGGAACGTTGCCGGGCTGAAGGCCGAGATCGCCGAGTTCCTGAACCTCGACCTGCCGGTCGAGGACTGGGCCAAGGAAGAGGGCATCGCCGAGGACGACATCCGCGAGCGCATCGCGCAGGCCGCCGAAGCCGCCGCCAAGGAGCGCGCCGAGCGTTTTGGCCCCGAGGTGATGAACTATGTCGAGCGCTCGGTGGTGCTGCAGACGCTCGACCATCTGTGGCGCGAGCACATCGTCAATCTCGACCATCTGCGCTCGGTCGTCGGCTTCCGCGGCTACGCCCAGCGCGATCCGCTGCAGGAGTACAAGGGCGAGGCGTTCGAGCTGTTCCAGGCGATGCTTGGCAATCTGCGCCAGGCCGTCACCGCGCAGCTGATGCGCGTCGAACTGGTCCGCCAGGCCGCCGAAGCGCCACCTCCGGAAGCCCCCGACATGTTCGGCACCCATATCGACGGCACCACCGGCGAAAACGACTTCGAAGGCGGCGAAACCGCCCTCCTGGTCCGCCCGGAGACAACCGCAATCGTCGCCCCCGAAGACCGCGACCCCAACAACCAGGCCACCTGGGGCAAAGTCGGCCGCAACGAAGCCTGCCCCTGCGGTTCGGGGAAGAAGTACAAGCACTGCCACGGGGCGTTCGCGTAAGGGGCGCTTTCCTTCCCCCCGTTCACAGGGAGAAGGTGCCGGCAGGCAGATGAGGGGCGGCGCGGATTTTCGCGATTAGCCAATCTCCCCACCTGAGGGGGAGATGGCCGGCAGGCCAGAGGGGGGGGCGCTGTCCCGCCGACTAAGCCGCCTCGAACTCGAACTTCAGCTGCGCGGCCTCTTCCTCTGGCAGCCAAGGCACCATCTGAGGCACGATCGATAAAGCCGGGTGCTATCCTGATCGGCAACGTCTCCGTGCTGCGCGCCTCGGCGATGATGAAACAGCGGCGCAACCTCAAACGCCTGCGCCGCCCCTCATCCGCCTGCCGGCACGTTCTCCTCGTATAGGGACGGGCGAAGGAACTTCTCACCCAACCGTTTCTTAATGTGTCTCCGCTACACCAACGCCTGAAAAGAAGCGGAAAACGGAGAGAAATCGGGGTGCGCTTTTCCGCGGCCACGACAGCCGGGCGGTTCTTGCCGCAGCGTTGGGCGCTGCGCATGGGGCCGTTGCTTGGCCGCATCGATGCCGTGCTGTTCACCGCCGACGAGCGCGGCGAGGCCAGCCGCATGTCGGTTATCGCCTTCTCGGTCCGCATCGTCAGCGCCGTCATTGCCTTCGTCAGCCAGGTGCTGATGGCACGCTGGATGGGCTCGTTCGAATATGGCATCTTCGTCCTCGTCTGGGTGACGATGGTCATCGTCGGCAATCTCGCCTGCCTGGGCTTCCACACCTCCGTCATCCGCTACATTCCCGAATACCGCGAGCGCGGCTTGATGGACGAGTTGCGCGGCATCGTGCTGGCCAGCCGTCTGTTCGTGCTGATCGCATCGACGCTGATCGCCGGGCTCGGCGCGCTCGGCGTCTGGCTGGCGGCACCCTGGATCGAGAGCTACTATGTGATCCCGTTCATCCTCGGCGTCATCTGCCTGCCGATGATCGCCATGTCCGACCTTCTGTCGGGCCTGGCACGCGCCAACAGCTGGGCGCTGTTTGCCCTGTCGCCGACCTATCTGGTGCGGCCGGTGCTGATCCTGCTGTTCATGGCGCTGATGCTGTTTGCGGGCTACGCACCCGACGCCAGGACCGCAATCTTTGCTTCGACCGCCGCCACCTACGCCACAACGCTCGGCCAGCTTATCGGTGTCACCCAGCGCATGGAACGGCAGATCCCGGCCGGGCCGATGAAGGTCCATTTTGCGCAATGGTTCGTCGTCTCGCTGCCGATCTTCCTGGTCGAGAGCTTCTTCTTCCTGCTGACCAATGCCGACGTGCTGATGGTCGGCGCCTATATGGACCCCAATGACGTCGCCGTCTATTTCGCCACGGTGAAGACCCTGGCGCTGGTGCATTTCGTCTACTTCGCCGTCAAGGCCGGCGTTGCCCAGCGCTACGCCCAGTTCACCCATGGCGACCCGCAAAGGCTCGCCGCCTTTGCCCGCGAGACGGTGTCGTGGACGTTCTGGCCTTCGCTGTTGATGGCGCTGCTGGTGCTGGCGCTCGGCGAGCCGATGCTGGTGCTGTTCGGCCCGGAATTCAGCAGCGGCTATCCCTTGCTGTTCCTGCTCGTCTTCGGCGTCGCGGCGCGCGCCGCCGTCGGCCCCTGCGAAAGCCTGCTGACGATGAGCGGCAACCAGAACATCTGCGCCGCCGTCTATGCCATGACGCTGGCCTTCAACATCGCCCTCAACGTGATGCTGATCCCGATGTTCGGCCTGTGGGGCGCGGCCATGGCCACCGCCTTTGCCATGATCTTCGAAGCCGGCGCGCTGTCCTTCACGGTGTGGCGCAAGCT
>NZ_RZQP01000392.1:0-3190 GCF_003998165.1 Mesorhizobium sp. M7A.F.Ca.US.007.01.2.1
GGTCATGGGATCGGCGCCGAATTTTCGCCTCCCGTACGGACATGATGCCGGTTGGGCGCTTGTAACCGTCAACGCTTCCCAGATTTTGGCGGAAACCTTTGGCCTCGCCGCTCCTGATATGGCGCTGATGCGTCGCGGCATTCTGGTTGGCCAAGGTGAGCAGGACTTCTACAAGCGTGACTTGCTAAAAGGGCGGCAGGCAAAGCATCTGATCGTCCCGATCTGGCCTGACGTGGAGGACAAGCTGAAAGCCGGCTGTCGCACCTTCGATTATCGTTACGACACCTTGCAGGCGCTTACCAGGTGGCAGCTTGCCAACATCGTCTGGCGGCTTAGCGGCAAATTTCACGTATCCCGCGGCTGGCACCGGAACATCTCCACGGGGGCTTTCGCTGTCATGCTTGCGCGTTTCGCCGGCTTCGCTCCGGTTGTGGTCAGCGGGTTTTCCCTGTCTCAGGCCGGGCATGGATACGATAGCCGAAACGCCTTCCGATATCATGCCGACGAAGATGCGGATTTGCTTCGGCGGGTGGCGAGAAGAGGCGAGCCCATCTACGCGGAAGATAGAGACTTCGCCAGAGAAAGCGGATTGCCGCTTTGGCAGGGACAGACGCCATGACCACGCCATCCGCAGACCGACAGGCCCCGGTTCCGCTCCTCCCAGGCAGCGAGCGCTGCGTGGGATTGCCTTTTTGTTTGTGGAACAAACGAGAGGTGCATGGGTCGGAGGTTCCAAGGCTGCCGATCCATCGATCACCACAAGCGGCACATGAGCTCTCTTGGACGTTTGTGCGCGCCCAATGACCAACATCCTGCCCCATCGTTTTGACGTGCTGAATATCTCGATGGCTGATCGGCTGGCTGTCAAATCCATTCTGGTTATCCAGGCGAAGTACATCGGGGACGTCATTCTGACCTCGGCGCTTATGCGAAATCTGCGCGTCGCCTACCCACACGCCATCATGGCCATGCTTTGCGCTCCTGGCCTGCGAGACTTGGTGGTCAGCCAGGGTATCGCAGACATAGCCATCGGATTCGACCCTCGAGGTGGTGGTAGAAGCCTAACCAGGCGCTTGAAGGAATATTCAAGCTTGGTCGCTGAGCTCCGCCGCCGAAAATTCGATCTCACCATCGATCTGACCGACTCGAAGACATCGAGGATGCTACACAAGCTGATCGGCGCCCCAATGCGCGTCGGATACGATCCCCCCGAAGTGCCTCTAAAATCTTGGGAAAGTCAGCCTGCCAATATATTTGCTGAAACCTTCGGCCAGGGAGGCGCGCATTACCTGTACCGATATCTTTCGCCGCTGAGAGCGCTCGGGATAACGTCGAGTGAAGTGACACCGAGGCTTGAGCCCACATCCATCGGACGAGGCGCTTCGACCCAGATTCTGGCTCAGAGCAATCTGAATGCAAAAGCTTTCGTCGCGGTGCACGCCGGAGCAAGGTTCGAAGGGCGGTGCTGGCAACCTGAACGGTTCGCCGCAGTGATCGATGAAGTTTATGAAACGACGGGCCTGCGGTCACTGCTGATTGGCGGACCTGACGAGAGCGCAATCGCGCAACGTATCCTGAATGTGGCGGTCTCCCCGTTGGCAAGCGTTGTTGGCAAAGCCTCGCTTGAGACACTAACAGCATTGCTTGCGGACGCGTTTATCTTCCTGGGAAACGAGAGCGGCCCAATGCACTTGGCCGCATCGGTCGGAACTCCAGTTGTGGGCCTCTACGGGCTCACTCCCCCAGATGTCTGGGGGCCAGTTGGCGTGCCTTACCGCACGGTTGAGCCGCCATTGCCTTGCCAGTGTGTTGCTCCCCATTTGTGCAAACCCAACAACCCGGGCGGCGTCTACTGCGTGCACCGATTGCCCGTTGCCAAGGTCGCTCAAGCAACACATGAGTTGATAGAGGCGGTGAGACAACAGGGGAATGCATCCGTCAATTCACCTTCTCCCGGCGGCGACGCGCTGATCCTCCCATCGGCTCAGGATCGGAGCCGGTTGCAGTAATGACCTCGGCATCGGCTGTCCGGGTCCTTGGCAAGATCGTCCTGCAACGCTCTCATCGGCTCGCGCTTTTGCATGCGCCGCGGCTCGCCCGGGAGGCGCGACGAGACGGGGCCGCCAAGGCGGCTTAATCAGAGTCAACGGGCCGCCCGTCGACTACTCCAAGGTTGACATGGAAGGCCCGTCGATTTAAGTTCGCGTTAGTGGCCACTAACGCGAACTACTGGACTGCGCTCGGAGATTCGACGAGACGAACGATCTTCGAACTGTTGCTCGAACAGCCTTGTTCGGTCAGCGGACTTGCTCGTGCGCTGCCTGTAACCAGACCAGCGGTCTCTCAGCACCTGAAGGTACTCAAGGAGGCCGGGCTTGTTGCCGACACGCGCTCGGGCAAGGAAAGCATATATCGTATCGATCCCGGCGGCCTGGCAAGTCTGCGCGCGGAAGTCGATCAGTTCTGGAGCAAGACCCTGGCGGGCTACAAACTAGTCGTCGAGCCTCCAAAGAAGGACCAGGTATGAGCAAGCATCCTGCTACCGAGCCTGTAAGGCACTCCGTCGTCGTCGAGGCATCTATGGCGCGTGCCTTCAAGGTCTTCACCGAGGATTTCGGCAGGTTCAAACCTCGCGAGCACAATCTTCTCGCAGTGCCCATTGCTGAGACGATCTTTGAAGCCTGGGTTGGGGGGCACGTTTACGATCGCGGCGTCGACGGCAGCGAGTGTCGCTGGGCTCGTGTATTGACTTACGATCCGCCGAGCCGGCTGGTTCTGAGTTGGGATATCAACCCGCGGTGGCAGATTGAGTCCGACCTGAACAAGACCAGCGAATGGGAAGTCCGGTTCACGGCGGAGACGGAGAACCGGACCAGGGTTGAGATCGAGCACAGGAATTTCGAGTGCCACGGCGAAGGCTGGGAGAGCGTGCGCGGTGGGGTCGATAGCGATCAAGGCTGGCCGCTGTACCTGCAGCGGTTCCACGATCTTTTCACCGGTCGGGCGCCCTGACGCCGTGCCGCGATTTGAGAACGTCGCTCGCAAGCACAGTTTGAGTCCATTGCGGTTCCGGTGAGCGGAGACAACATGGAAGCCTATTGGTTAAGCATTCTCGGTCGCGTTGGCAATCTATTCGGGTTCGTCCAAAGGATTTGCGGGAGGGCTGGCGGGACCGGTAATCCCTGCAGAC
>NZ_RZQP01000393.1:0-3176 GCF_003998165.1 Mesorhizobium sp. M7A.F.Ca.US.007.01.2.1
ACTCGGCTCGACGCTGTTCTTCGATCAGGGCATGAGCGGTGACGGGTCGGTATCCTGTTCGACCTGCCACAAGATCGACCGCCAGTTCCAGGACGACCTGCCGCAGGCGGTCGGCGTCGGCCACACCAACCGGCGCACCATGCCGCTGGCCGGCGTGGCGCACGATCCCTGGTTCTTCTGGGATGGCCGTCGCGACAGCCTGTGGGCGCAAGCGTTGACGCCGCTCGAAAATCCACTGGAGCAGGCGGGAAACCGCGCTGCCTACGCGCATTACATCAAGGCGCGCTTCGGCGAGCGCTATGAGCGCATTTTTGGGCCGCTGCCCGATTTTTCCGGCATGCCGTTGAATGCCAGCCCACTTGGAAACGATGCCGAGAAAGCAGCCTGGAATGCCATGAGCAGCGCGCAGCGCGACGCCATCAACGGTGTCTTCGTCAATATCGGCAAGGCGATTGCCGCCTTCGAACGCTCGATCGCGCCCACGCCAGCGCGCTTCGACCGCTTTGCGCTGGACCTCGCCACCGGTGCCGAGCCGAAGGGCGATGCTGTCTTTTCCAAACAAGAAATCCTTGGGCTTAAACTGTTCATCGGCAAGGCCAATTGCGTGACCTGTCACAACGGCCCGCGCTTCACCGACAACAGCTTTCACAACACCGGCGTGCCGCCTGTTGCGGGCCTGCCGCCGGATCGCGGCCGCATCGATGCCGTGCACCAAGTCGAGGCCGACCCGTTCAACTGCCTTGGCGCCTATCGGGACGGCGAGGTTGCCGCCTGCGGCGAACTGCGCTTCATGGTCAAGAATGCGCCACAACTCATCCGCGCCTACAAGACGCCGTCTCTGCGCGGTGCGGCAACGCGACCGCCCTATATGCATGCCGGGCAGTTTTCGTCGCTCGACGAGGTCGTGGCGCACTATGCGAAGGCCGCGCCCAGCGTCGAAGGGGTATCAGAGGTTCACCCGTTGGAGCTTTCAGACCGAGAACGCGCTGCTCTGGTGGCGTTCTTGAAGACGCTTTCGGAGTGATCTACCGATCCTTCACGGTCTCCATCGCCACAAAGGTCGAGGTCTGGGCGACATGGGGCAGGGCCGAGATGCGCTCGCCGAGGACGCGGCGGTAGGCGGCGATGTCCCTGGTGCGGACTTTCAGCAGATAATCGAAGCTCGATGCCATCATGTGGCACTGTTCGATCTCCGGCACAGCCTGTACGGACCGGTTGAAGGCGTCGAGCGCGGCGGATCTGGTGTCGGACAATTTCACCTGGACGAATGCGACATGGCCTTCGCCCATGCGCTCGCGGTCGACGATCGCCTGGTAGCCTCTGATATAGCCGTCCTTCTCAAGCCGCTTCACCCGCGCCTGCACCGGCGTCTTCGACAGGCCGACCTTTGCGGCTAGTTCTGACATGGAAAGCCGGCCATCGCTTGCAAGTGCGGCCAGGATATTCCGATCTATGCGGTCCAATTGGTCTTCTGTCATCGAAATCGCAGTCCAAATGTCAATTATATGCCGCTAGGATAGATCGAATGACCTGCAATGTCGATTTCTTTGGACCGGCCGAAATTTTGCACTTGTGCTAGCTTGCGCCATTCGGTCCGGTGACCGCCGGCCCGATCCCCTTTGCTCGATCCACGGGACCGCCATGCCAGCGCTCGATGCCATCCGCCAGCAGATCCGCGCCAACTACCTGCCCGACGAAGACGAGGCCGTGAAGCGGCTTGCCGAGGCGACGGGGCTCTCCGGGAAAGACCGCAAGGCGATCTCGGCTCGCGCCGCCGATCTGGTGCGCGCGGTGCGCGGCTCGTCGGATCCAAGGCTGATGGAAGTCTTCCTCTCCGCGTACGGTCTCTCCACCAAGGAAGGCGTGGCGCTGATGTGCCTGGCCGAGGCACTGCTGCGCGTGCCCGATACCGAGACGATGGACGACCTCATCGCCGACAAGATCGCGCCGCACGACTGGTCGGCGCATTCGGGCGGTTCGAGCTCCATCTTCGTCAACGCCTCGACCTGGGCGCTGATGCTGACCGGCCGCGTCCTCGACGAAGGCGAGGGCGGCATCGAGGGCACGCTGCGTTCTATGGTGCGGCGGCTGGGCGAGCCGGTCATCCGCAAGGCGGTGGCCGCCGCCATGCGCGAGATGGGCGAGCAGTTCGTGCTCGGCCGCACCATCACTGAAGCCGTCAAGCGCGGCCGGCCGATGACCCAGAAGGGTTATCTCTATTCTTTCGACATGCTGGGCGAGGCGGCCCGCACCGAGGCCGACGCCTTGCGCTATCACAAGGCCTATGCTGACGCGATTTCGTCGCTCGATTCCGGCTCCAACGGTCCTGACATCAGGCAGAACCACGGCATCTCGGTCAAGCTTTCGGCGCTGCATCCGCGTTACGAGGTGGCGCAGAAGGACGAGATGCTGCCTGTGATGGCCGAGCGGCTTTTGTCGCTGGCGCTGGCCGCGCGCCATTCGCGCATGGGTCTCAACATCGATGCCGAGGAGGCCGACCGCCTCGATCTATCGCTCGACGTCATCGAGCGGGTGCTGGCCGAGCCGGAACTTGCCGGCTGGAACGGGTTTGGCGTGGTGGTGCAGGCGTATGGGCCACGCGCGGCCTTCGCCATCGACTGGCTCTATGCGCTGGCCAAGAAATACGACCGCAACATCATGGTTCGGCTGGTCAAGGGCGCCTATTGGGACACCGAGATCAAGCGGGGGCAGACGTTGGGACTCACCGGCTATCCCGTCTTCACCCGCAAGGCCAACACCGACGTCTCCTACATGGCTTGCGCCAAGAAGCTGCTTGGCATGACCGACCGCATCTACCCGCAGTACGCCACCCACAATGCCCACACCGTCGCCGCCATCCTGTCGATGGCTGATAATAACCGCGATTCCTTCGAGTTCCAGCGCCTGCACGGCATGGGCGAGGCGCTGCACGAGACGGTGCGACGGTCCGAAGGCACGCGCTGCCGTATCTATGCACCGGTCGGAGCGCATTCCGATCTGCTGGCCTATCTGGTGCGCCGGCTGCTGGAGAACGGCGCCAACTCCTCCTTCGTGCACCAGCTGACCGATGAGGATGTCGAGCCGGAGGACATTGCGCGCGATCCGCTCGAGACGGTCGAAAGCCAGGGTCCGGCAGCCAATCCGGCGATTGCCCGGCCTTCCCAGATTTTTGGAGC
>NZ_RZQP01000394.1:0-3176 GCF_003998165.1 Mesorhizobium sp. M7A.F.Ca.US.007.01.2.1
GGCGTGTTCAGCGTCGAGCGCAGGTACCAGTTCTCCTCGCTGCCGGCGCTGACGCCGCCCTTGAACAGATAATATTCAAAGGCCCCGGCGGCGACCGGGGCGTCGAGCGCGAATGTCGTGGCGCCCGAGGTGGCGCCGTTGATTGCCTGGATGACCATGATGCCGTCCTGCGTGGTCGCAGCCCCCGCGCCGCCGAGATTGACCACGGAGATGCCGGTCGAACCGGAAGCCGTTCCGCTCGACAGGACCAACTTGTCGGATGCGGAGGAATCGTCACCGAGCTCGGTCTGGATAAGCAGCAGGCCACCCAGGCCGACATAATTGCCCGAAATCGTCAGGCTGTCGGTGGCGCCGGTGCTGCCATTGGTCAGGTCGATGCGCCCGGCATTGGTGACCTGCGCCAGCTGGCCTGCCGTAAACGCCTGGATCGCCGCATTGAAGCCGCCGCCGTAGAGCGTGCTTGCGGCATCGACACTGAGCGAACCCGTGCCGGTGCCGCTGTCGCCGAGCACCAGATTGCTGTCCATCGTCAGCTGGGTGTCATTGGTGGCGTCGATGCTTTCCCAGTTCTGGAGCCGGCTGACGCCATCCAGTTTGACGTTGTCCAGGGTCAGCGCATCGGTGCCGGCACCACCTGATATGGCATCCGTGGCACCGAGATTGGCGTTGGTGAGGTTGCTGAGCCTGGCGGTGTCGTTATCGCCGCCGAGATCGACGGAACCATAGACGATGCCGCCACCGTTCCAGACGAAATTGTCGGCGCCAAAGCTCATCAGTATATCGCCACCGACCGTGCCGCCGGTGACCGTGACGCTGTCATTGCCGCCGCTGACGCTGATGTTGCCGCCGATGGTGCCGCCCGACAGGATGATCGTGTCCTTGTCGAAGCCAGTGACGAGGTTGCGGTCGATGGTGCCGCCTGACATGTTGAAATAGTTCTGATCGAGCTTCATGTTGACCCGGCCGATGCGGCCACCGGTCATCACGGCGTGGTCGCCATCGTCGAAGAAATCGACGATGCGTCCGCCGGTCATGGTGAAGGTGTCGAGGCCGTCGCCCTGGTTGAGCGAGCCGATCTGGCCGCCGCTCATGTTGAAGTCGTCGATGCCGGCGCCCTGCTGGACATTGCCGGTGACGGTGCCCGCGCCAATTTTGAAGAAATCCGTGCCGCCACCCTGATCGACGGTGCCGGTTATGGTGCCTGACTGCATGTCGATGCGGTCCGTGCCGACGCCAAAGGTCACATTGCCTGATATCTGCCCGGTGCCGCCGGCGGGAAAATTCAGCGTGTTGTCGCCGTCGAGATCGGTGAGGCTGCCGCCTGAGTCGCCGCTGTCACAGGTGTAGACGGTGTTTCCGGCGGATGGAGCCAGCACGCATGCGGCAAACGCGGCGGAGTTGGGCAGCAACGCAAAAGCTGTAGTTGAGAGGATGCTAATAAGCCACGGATGTAACGGATGCGGCTTTCGCCATTGCGAAGCAATTGTCACCTGCGCATCCGCCGAACGACTGTTCGGAAGCGAGTTCTTCACATGCCGCATCGCGTCCCCTCTCGATTCGCGATTTCCAGCCCCCGCCAGCCGCCGCAATGAAGACACAATTCATTCAATTTTACAAAGCCTAATCTGCCCCGCATGGTTGCTAAACTGCAAAGACTACTGAAAGGTCTGGCGTAGCGCACGGTTGGCGCGTCCGTGGCCTATGCTTTAGGATCGGTTTGGGCCGAAGGATCAAGGGCCTGTCACGGGTCGATAAAGGACATCGCATGGCAATCAGGGACGCATTCGGCCTGGCACTTTCGGGCGCGACGGAGGCGGGATTCACGCCTTACAGCCAGGCAGTGCGTGAACTGCAGTGCTTCATCGGCGATCCCGTAGCTTCCGTCGACCGCGCCATCGCGGAAGATCCCGGCTTCGTCATGGCCCATGTCTTCAAGGGATATCTGTTCGGCCTCGCCACCGAGCGGGAGGCGACGGCCGTGGCCAAGGCTTGCCATGATGCCTCGCTGCCGCTTGCCGCGACCACGCGCGAGCGGGCGCATGTCTCGGCCCTTGGCCATCTCGCCAGCGGGCGCTGGCATGAGGCCAGCCGCGTTCTCGAGGACATCACCATCGAGACCCCGCGCGACGGGCTGGCGCTGCAGGTCGGCCACCAGATCGATTTCTTCACCGGCAATGCCCGCATGCTGCGCGACCGCATGGCTCGTGCCCTGCCTTCGTGGCAAAGTGGCATGCCCGGCTACCACGCCATGCTCGGCATGCAGGCTTTCGGGCTGGAGGAAATGGGTGACTATGTCAGGGCCGAGCAGCTTGGCCGCGAGGCAGTCGACATCGAGCCGCGCGACGGCTGGGCGCAGCACGCCGTCGCCCATGTCATGGAGATGCAAAGCCGGCAAAGGGATGGCATTGCCTGGATGCGCGCCAATCCGGAAGCGTGGACACGGGAGAGCTTCCTGCAGGTCCACAATTGGTGGCACCTGGCGCTGTTCCACTATGATCTCGGCGAGACCGACGCGGTGCTGGCCCTCTATGACGGCCCTATCTACAGCGTGCAATCGACGATGGCGCTCAACATGGTCGATGCCTCGGCAATCCTGTGGCGGCTCCACCTCGGCGGCGTCGATGTCGGCGACCGCTGGGCGGCGCTCGCCGCCAACTGGGGCAAGGCGGGAGCGGGCCTTTATGCCTTCAACGACGCCCACGCGATGATGGCCTTCGTGGGTGCCGGGTTAGATGCGCCGGCCCTCGCCTTGCTCGAGGCTCAGCGCGAGGCCATGCGTGGCAGCGACGACAATGCGGCTTTCACGCGGGATGTCGGCCATCCGCTGACGCTCGCCATCAAGGCATTCGGTGAGGGCAGCTACGCCGAGACCGCGCGCCTGATCCGGCCGATCCGGGCGATCGCACATCGTTTCGGTGGCAGCCACGCCCAGCGTGACGTCATCGACCTGACGCTGATCGAGGCGGCCTTGCGCGCCGGTGAGGGTGCGCTGGCCAAGGCGCTCACGGCGGAGCGTTCGATGGCGCGGCCCGACAGTCCGCTGTCAGCGCTGTTTGTGCGACGCGCCGCCGATTTGTCGGAGAATTGACCCGAAGCGGATCTTGTTTTAAAAACTGGCCAAGCCAGATTTTTTCGAGACCCGAAAAAACTAACTGGCGTGGGAGGAAGACATGTAT
>NZ_RZQP01000395.1:0-3135 GCF_003998165.1 Mesorhizobium sp. M7A.F.Ca.US.007.01.2.1
GAGACAGGTCGGGCACTGCCGGTCAGACGCTCGACCTCGCGGCGCAATTTTCGGCACTGCCCGCGGCGCTCGCCAATGAATTTTCGCCCGGCCTCGACGCTGTCGGCACGCTCAGCGGCACGGCAGGAGTGACCGGGCCGCCGGCCGCTCCCGATGTCCGCTTCAACGCGCAACTGGCTGGCGTCGAAACCAGCCAGACTCGCCAGGCGGGGCTCGGAGCGCTGGCTGTCGACGCGGCAGGCAGTTACACCATGGCCGGCGGCGTGGTGCTCCATCAGGCGACACTGACCGGTGACAAGATTTCCGGCAAGGCAGCCGGCACCCTCAATCCGAACGGCGCCAGCGATTTTGCGCTCGATCTCATCTCATCCGGCCCCAGCCTGCCCCTGACTGTCGGCAGCGCCGGGAGCCCGGTCAAGATCGAAATCCGGTCCTTGTCGGCAAAGGTGGCGGGCGAGAGCACGCGGGCCCGCCTGGATGTCTCTGCGATCCTGCCCTCGATCGTCACCAGTCCAGCGAGGGTGGACGGGCTTGCCCTGGCGTTGCACTCGGATGCGTTCGATCTGAAGAACCGCGCAGGGCCAGTTTCCGGCACAGTGTCGGTGGACAAGGTCGGTCTCGACAATCCGGTGATTGCGCCGCTGATCGCCGGCAAGGTCACGGCGGCGCTCAGCGGTCGCCTGACAGCCGATGCGGTTGCCATAGACAGCGGCTCGCTCAAGAGCGATGCGCTGAACAGCCAGGTTGCCGGCCAGGTATCGCTGCGTGACGGTGCCATCGACCTCAATCTGAAGGCGGATGCCCCATCGTCGGCCTTGCCGGCGGCGGCACGCGGCATGCTTGGCGAACGCGCTGAGATCAGCGCCACGCTGAAGCGCGACCCCAACGGCAGTATCGCTATAGGCGGATTGAAGCTGACCTCGGGCGCGCTGACCGCAGACGGGCAAGCCAGCCTTGCCGACAACAAGGTGGCCGCCGACATCAAGGGTGCGCTGAGCGATATCTCGCTGCTGTCGAAAGACGCCAAGGGCGCCATCGCTTTTGCGTTGAACGCGCAGGGCCCGGCCGCGGCGCCGGACCTGTCGTTGACCATCGACAGCGACCGCCTTCTCGTGGCGGCGCGAGAGATCACCGGGCTGAAGCTGACCGCCACCGGCAAGGCCGATGCCGCCAATCCGGCGGCGAATGTGCAGCTGACCGGCAATGTCGCCGGCCAGGCGCTGCAAGGTAGTGCCGTGCTGGCGACGGCGGACGGCAAGAGCGCCATCAATGGCCTGCTGCTGTCGCTCGGCAAGAACAGGATTTCCGGCGATCTGGCGCTGGATGAAAAGTTCGTGCCGGTCGGCACCATCGCGCTCGACCTGCCCGATATCGGCCCGCTGGCAGCACTTGCCCTGGAGAAGGCCGAAGGCGATGTGCGCGGCACGATCGCCTTTTCGAAGAACGGCAATGCGCCACAGGTCGCAATCAAGGCGGCGACAGCATCGATTACGCGCGGCGACCTGCAGGCGAAAGCCGTCTCGATCGATGCGCTGGTCGCCAACTATCTGGCGGCGCCCGTGATCTCCGGAAAGATCCGCGCCGACACCGTCACGTCGGGCGGCACCGTGATCAGCGGCATCGATGTCGACTTGAAGCGCGACGGCGACTGGACCGGCTTCTCCGGCGGCGCAACCGTCAAGGGCATTCCGGCACAGGCCGCCGGCCGGGTGAAAGTGGCCAACGGCACGACGACCATCGAGCTTGCCTCCGGCCAGGCGACTGTCCAGGGCATCAAGACGGCCATCGCCCAGGCCTCGACCGTCAGCATTGCCAACGGCACAACGACGCTGGACCGGCTCGTGCTCAACCTTGGCGGCGGCACGGCGACGGTGACCGGCAAGGTCGGCACGGCGCTCGACATCAATGCGACGCTGGCGCGGGTGCCGATGTCGCTCGCCAACAGTTTCTCGCCGGGGCTCGACGCCGCCGGTTCGATCTCAGGCACGGTCAAGGTGACGGGTGCGCCGGCGAACCCCGCCATTGTCTTCAACCTCGACGCGGCCGGCGTGCGGACCTCGCAGACGCGCGGTGCCGGTGTCGGTGCGGTGAGTGTCTCCTCGTCGGGCACCTTCGGCGGCAACAAGCTGACCTTCAATGCCAATGTCGGCGATGGCGCCGGCCTTGGCCTCAAGGGCGGCGGCACCGTGACAACGGCCGGCACGCCGTCACTGGTGCTCGACTTCAATGGCGTCGTGCCGTTCGGCCTGCTCAGCCAGAAGCTGGCCGCGCAGGGTCTGTCTTTGTCTGGAACCGCCAATGTCAACGTGCAGGTGCGCGGTCCCGCGACATCGCCCGTCATCGGCGGCAGCATCAGCACCTCGGGTGCGCGCCTTGTCGATGCGCGCTCCGGCCTCGCCGTCAACGATCTCGCCGCCGATGTCTCGATTGCCGGCGGCGTCGCCAGGATCAACCGGCTGACCGGAACGCTGTCGACGCGCGGCAGCCTGTCGGCCAGCGGCACGGTCGGCATCAACCCGGCGCAGGGTTTCCCGGCCGACCTGTCGATCAAGCTGGTCGACGGCCGCTATACGGACGGCAGGGTGGTGACCGCCAATCTCGGCGGCGACCTGACGATCAAGGGACCGCTGACCTCCGCACCGGTCATCGCCGGTACCGTCAATCTCGCCAAGACGGTGATCACCGTTCCCGACAAATTGCCGGGCTCGCTGGCGGCGCTCGACGTCAAGCACAAGAACGCGCCGGGCGCGGTCAAGGCGCAGGACAAGGCGCTGCGGCCGCCGACGACCAGCGGCAAGGGCGGCGGTAGCGGCCTTGCGCTCGATGTCACGGTCAACGCGCCGAATCAGATCTTCATCCAGGGCAGGGGCGTTGATGCCGAACTTGGCGGCTCGCTGAAGCTGACCGGCCCGGCCTCGTCGCCGCAAGCGGTCGGCACCTTCACCTTGCAGCGCGGACGACTGTCGATCCTCGGCAAGCGGCTGACCTTCACCGAAGGCACGGTCGGGTTTTCCGGCTCGCTGGTGCCCTATCTCAATTTGACGGCGACCACGACGACGACCAGCGCCACCGTCACCATCGTGGTGTCGGGCGAAGCGACCAATCCGAAGTTCACCTTCTCCTCGGTGCCGGCGC
>NZ_RZQP01000396.1:0-3097 GCF_003998165.1 Mesorhizobium sp. M7A.F.Ca.US.007.01.2.1
TTTTGAGGGGTTTTCGCATGAGTTCCGCCGGCGGGCAGCGCATGCGCTCTGCCTTTGCCATGCCGCTCCTCACTCTTGCCATCGGCCTGTCGGCCATGGTCGTGGCTTCGCCGGCGCGTGCCGATTTCCGCGTCTGCAACGCCACGCAGAACCTGGTTGGTGTCGGCATCGGCTATCGCGCCAAGGCCGGCTGGATCACCGAAGGTTGGTGGCACATCGAGGGATCGAGCTGCAAGACGCTGATCGAAGGGCCGCTGTCATCAAGGTTTTACTATCTTTATGCAGAAGACGCCGAACGCGGTGGACGCTGGGACGGCCCGATCAACATGTGCGTGGCTGAAAAAGAGTTCAAGATCGCAGGCGTAACCGACTGCGTCGCCCGGGGCTTTCAGCGCGCCGGATTCCAGGAATATGACACGGGCGAACAGGCAAGCTGGATGGTCCAGCTGACCGATGAGTCCACAACGGGAGGCGCTCCAGCCACCCCGGGAACAAACAGTCAATGAGACGTAGCCGCAAGGTCAAGATCCTAGCCACCATCGGTCCTGCCTCCTCCTCGGAGGAGATGCTGAAGAAACTGTTCGAAGCGGGCGCCGATGTGTTCCGCATCAATATGAGCCATACCGACCATGAACTGATGCGCACGCTGGTCGGACGCATCCGCGCTGTCGAGGAAGCCGTTGGCAGGCCGATCGGCATCCTCGCCGATCTGCAAGGGCCAAAGCTGCGCGTCGGCAAGTTCGCCAACGGCAAGGAAGTGCTGACGCAAGGCCAGACCTTCACGCTCGACGACAATCCCGAGCCCGGCACCTCGACCAGGGTCTATCTGCCGCATCCGGAAATCCTGAGCTCGGTCGAAGCCGGCCATCGCCTGCTGATCGACGATGGCAAGCTCGAGCTGAAGGCGGTGAAGAGCGACGGCAAGTCGATCGTCTGCACCGTCGTCGCCGGCACCACGATTTCCGACAAGAAGGGCGTCAGCCTGCCTGACACCGACCTGCCGGTCGGCGCGTTGACCGAGAAGGACCGCAAGGACCTCGATGCCGTGCTGGCCACAGGCGTAGACTGGGTGGCGCTGTCCTTCGTGCAACGGCCGGAGGATCTGGCCGAAGCGCGCAAGATCGCACGCGGCCGGGCGCTGATCATGGCCAAGATCGAGAAGCCGCAGGCTGTCGCCCGGCTGGCCGAAATCATCGAACTGTCCGACGCGCTGATGGTCGCCCGCGGCGATCTCGGCGTCGAGATGCCGCTCGAGGCGGTGCCCGGTATCCAGAAGCAGATCACGCGCGCCGCACGCCGCGCCGGCAAGCCGGTGGTGGTTGCAACGCAGATGCTGGAATCGATGATCACGGCACCGGTGCCGACCCGCGCCGAGGTGTCCGATGTTTCGATCGCCGTCTTCGAAGGCGCCGATGCCATCATGCTGTCGGCGGAATCGGCGGCGGGTGCCTATCCCGTCGAGGCCGTGGCAATGATGAACCGTATCGCCACCAAGGTCGAGACCGATCCGACCTATGCCGGCATCATCAACGCCCAGCGCTCCGAGCCGGAAGCGACCGGCGCCGACGCCATTTCGCTGGCCGCGCGCGAGATCGCCGAAACGCTGAAGCTGTCGGCGATCATCACCTACACCGCATCAGGCACCACAGGCCTGCGCGCCGCCCGCGAGCGGCCGCAAGTGCCTGTTATCGCGCTGTCGCCGATCCTCAACACGGCGCGGCGGCTGTCGCTTTTGTGGGGCACGCATTGCGTTGTCTCGCCCGACGCCGTCGACCTCGACGACATGGTCAACCGCGCCTGCCGCATCGCCTTCGACGAAGGCTTCGGCAAGCCGGGCGACCGCGTCATCATCACCGCGGGCGTACCGCTGCGGACACCGGGTTCGACCAACATGCTGCGCATCGCCTATATCGGGTCGGACACACAAGTCAGCCGCTAGATTCCCAAAGCGTGTCGGCTCTGAACGGTTCGGGCGACCGCCTTAGGTCGGCGCGAGTTCGGCCTGCGGTACCTTGATATCGGCGCATCTGCCGGCGCCGTAGGCGTCGCCGGCGATGCGCGCCTCCACGGTCCTGGCCATCGCCTGCAGGTCTATATTCTTGCCGGCGACCTTCTCGATGGCGCCGACGGTCAGGTCGGGCGCGATCCAGTCTGGCTTGTGTCCGAGATTGTGCACCCAGACGAGTTCGGCACCGGCAATGTCGCGCGCCAGGCCGACCGAATGGATATGTGCATAGACCACCTTGTCGCGATCGCCTGAAATGACCACGGTTGGCGCCTTGATCTCGTTGTAGCGCGGTGCGGCGTCGAGGGCATAGCGATAGAGCCCGGCGACATCGGTGGCGTTGGCGCGAAAGGCTTTTGGTCGCAGCACCAGCGGGATAGAGGCCATTCCGAGATAATTGTCCGGCACCTTGTTGGGCGAGAAAACGCAGGTGGTGGCGTCGGCCATCTGCAGTGTACCGGCCGGATAGGTCAGCGTTTCGGAAAACAGCCAGCCGAGCACGGGAATGGTGGTCAGATCGTAGTACCAGGCGGTTGCGCCGCCCGGCCATGGATGGGTCGCCGGTGCGAGGAAGACCAGTCCAAGTGTCTTGTCTGGATGCTCGCGGCCAAAGGCCGATGTCACCACGCCGCCGAAGGAATGGCCGACGACGACAGCCTTCCTGATGCCGAGATGGTCCATCAATGCGGCAATGGTGTTGGCCTGCGCCGACGGGTTCTCGTTGTTGGTGCCGCGACCCGACCAGCCGTGGCCTGGCCGGTCGAAGAACAGCATTTCGGCGCGGCCTTCGAGCAAGGGACGCAGCGGCAGCATCTGGTCCCTGAGATTGGCGCTGGCGCCGTGGATGAAGACGATCGGCGGCAGCTCGGCGTTGGCGGGTGCCGGAACATGGACATAGTGGATGCGGGCGCCGTCGATGTCGGCGAACTCGCCGATCGGCGGATTGCGGCGCTCGATCAGCCATGAGCCGACCCGGGTGACGCCGACAAAGCCGAAGACAAGCGCCATCAGGAAGGCAAGGGCGGCGTAGATCAGGTTCATGGGGGAAGATACGGAGGTGGAGGGGGGTAAGTTGTAGGGGAGTAGGGGAGT
>NZ_RZQP01000397.1:0-3086 GCF_003998165.1 Mesorhizobium sp. M7A.F.Ca.US.007.01.2.1
GTCCCGGCAGCGAACCGCGTTTCATCATCGGATTGATGGTGAGCCACGCGGCCGCGTAGGCGCCAAGGCAGGTGAAGCCGATATGCCCGAAGCTGAGAACGCCCGAATTCCCGATAAAGATGTATAGGCCCACGACGAGGATGACACGGACGAACACGTCGATCACCGTCTGGTTGAAGGGCCGCGATCCGGTCATCACCGTGATCAGCGCGATGGCCAGCAGCAGCAGAGAAAGCAGGACCGGTGTCAGGATTGTGCGGCGGGCAAGCGCGAAGCGGGCGGGCTTTCGCTCGGCAGCCGGGGCACCGGCAGCGGTAGAGTTGGTGAGGGAGGCGGCGACACCCATGAAATCAGATCCTTTCCTTGGTGCCGCGCGCGGCAATAAGACCCTGTGGGCGGAAGAGGAGGACGAGGATGACCGCTCCATAGACAAAGGCATCGCGGAATGGCCGGGCGTCGATGGGCAGCATGACTTGCATGATCACCGAGGCGGCACCCAGCAGGAAGCCGGCGAGCACGGCTCCCCCGAGGCTGCCGAGGCCGCCAATGACGGTGGCGATGAAGGCCATCAACATGATCGAGGCGCCCATCTGGATGTCCAGCGTGCCTGTCTGGGCGCCAAAGATCAGTGCAATGGCGGCGGCCAACGCGCCGGAGAGGGCGAACGCGCCCATGATAACCCGGTTCGCACGCACACCCAGCATTCGGGCCATCGAGAAGTTCTCGGCCGCCGCCCGCATCTCCAGGCCGAAGCGGGTTTGACGCAGGAACAGTGTCAGGCCGATCAGGATGACCATCGTGGCCACGATCGTTATGAGCTGGAGGAGGGGAAGCCTGGCACCAAGGATCTCCACCGGCTGGGACAGTTCGGGCAGCAGCGAGATCGATTTCGGCCGACTGGAGAAAAGCATGAGCAGGAAGTAGCGAATGACGAAACCGAGCGCGAAGGAGGCGATCATCATGGTTGCCGGATTTGCCTGACGGAACCGCCTGAAGACGACGATTTCGCACAGCACCGACAGCCCGGCCCCGCAGAGGAGCACGAATGGCAACAGCAGGTACCACGGCAATTGGCCGGCGAAGACGATGGCCATTGCGTCCGTAGACGGCCATAACAGGGCGAAGACGCAGAAGGCGATGACGTCGCCATGCGCGAAGTTCACGAGCCGCATGACGCCGAAGATGAGGGCAATGCCGAGCGCCCCGAGCGCATAGAGCGAACCAAGCGAGAGTGCGTCGAACAGGATCTGAAGCATCTCAATTGTCCTCGTAGCCGAAATAGGCAGCCTGGATCGCCTCGCCATTGCCGAGCGTCCGCGCGTCGCCATCGAGCACGATCTGTCCGCCACGCATCAGGATCATCCGCCCGCCCACCATCATCGCCCGGGCCGAGCTCTGCTCAACGATCAGGAGCGTGAGCTGGCGCTGCGCACGCAGCGCGATCAGCCGCTCGTAGACCTGGTCGTTGATGTTGGGGGCGAGGCCCAGTGAAGGCTCGTCGATGGCTACCAGCCGCGGATTGGTCATCAGCGCGCGGCCGATGACCAGCATTTGCTGCTGCCCGCCGGACAGCAATCCCGCCTGCCCGTGCCGCCTCTCTTTCAGCATCGGGAAGGTTGCGTAGACGGCTTCGAGTTCGTCGGCCGCTCGGCTGCGCCAGCCGCGTTCGCGGGCATGCATGCCGGTTCCGACCAGAAGGTTCTCTTCGGTCGTCAGCGAGCCGAAGACATCGCGCCCCTCCGGCACCATGGAGAATCCGAGCCGGGCGATGTTCTCCGGCGCCTGGCCGGTGATCTCATGACCAGCAAGGTCGATCCGGCCGCCCGCCACCGGCGTAACACCGGCAATCGCGCGCAGCAGCGAAGACTTCCCGGCTCCGTTCGGGCCGGTGATGAACAGGATTTCTCCCTCGTCCATGGAGAAGGAGACATTGCGGACCGCCGTGAGACGGCTGTAGCGGATCGTGATATCGGAAAGGGCGAGCAGGCTCATTCCATCGCCTCCAGCACAGGCAGGTCGGTGTTCGCGGCCGTGCCCATATAGGCGTGGCGCACCTTCTCGCTGTCGCGGATCGCGGCAGGCGGTCCTTCCTCGATAATCGCTCCGGAATCGAGCACGACGATATGCTGGCAAAGGCCGAGCACCAGCCCGACATTGTGCTCGATGAGCAGGACACCACAGCCGAGATCGCTGGCGATGTGTCTTATCAGGGCGGAAAGCTCCCGCGCCTCCAGTGCGCTCATGCCAGCCGCGGGCTCGTCGAGCAGGATGTATGCGGGCCGTCCCATCAAGGCGCGGCCAATGGCGACGCGGCGCTCGTCCGTGTATGGCAACGTTCCGGCGATGCGGGTACCCAGCGCACCGATGCCTATCCAGTCGAGCATTGCTTCCGCTTCGGCGATGGCAGCGCGCCGGCTCATTCCCAGGCCAACGCCGGTCACTTCCAAATTGTCCAGCACAGGCAGGTCGCGGAAGAGCCGCCCACCCTGGAAGGTGCGGGCGATGCCGCGCCGCCGGACCTGATGCGGCTTGAGACCCGTGAGTGCTTCCCCGTCGAGCTTGATGGTGCCTTCCGTCGGTGCCTGGAAGCCGGTCAGCACGTTGACGAGCGTGGTCTTGCCAGCGCCATTCGGGCCGATGAGGCCACTGATGCGGCCGGGCGTAATTTGGAGGTCTACCGATGACAGGGCCTTCAGCCCCGCAAACGATACCGAGACGTTCTCCGCGCTCAGATGACTCATGACCCTTTCCTTCTTTCTACCGACGGAAAGGCGCGAAGCATCCGGCCTTGCGGCCAGCCACGTTGCAAATGTCTTCCCCTATCGGTTCCGGCGGTCTCTAGCGGACTGCTCGGGTGCCAAATTCACGCCGTTGCCCGGCGTCGTCTTGTCGTTTCGCGCACCGGATTTTGTCTTCCGCCACGCGCGGTCGGTTTTGGCCGGCCGATCTCCTCGCCTCCGGCTCCTCCGCCGGCATTCCCGGCTGACGTCAGCCGGCCAGATGCCCTTCAGCACGCGCCAGCGCGGCGCGCTGTTCGGTTCGCGCGGCAAGCGCGTCTTCCAGCGTCACCGGGACGAAGCGCGCCG
>NZ_RZQP01000398.1:0-3056 GCF_003998165.1 Mesorhizobium sp. M7A.F.Ca.US.007.01.2.1
AGGAGACGCTTTTGTCGCTCGCCGCGCAGATGGAGAAGATCTCGGGTTGGCTGGGTCGCAGGGCGCCGCTGATGGTGCCGACACGATGACGAGGTCGTGAAGCGCTCGAATATGACAGCAAAGCCATTTGCGGGCGGCGCCAATTCCCGCTAAGACGCCGCCGTCCTTACCGATCTCCAGGGAAAAAAGCCGATGACGGAAATAACCGCCACCGCCGAAATGCAGGCAGCCCTGTTGTCGCGGGCGCTGCCCTACATGCAGCGCTACGAGCACAAGACGGTCGTGGTGAAATATGGCGGCCATGCCATGGGCGACATCGAGCTCGGCAAGGCCTTCGCGCGCGACATCGCGCTGCTCAAGCAATCCGGCGTCAACCCGATCGTCGTCCACGGCGGCGGCCCGCAGATCGGCGCCATGCTGGCCAAGATGGGCATCGAATCCAAGTTCGAAGGCGGCCTGCGCGTCACCGACCAGAAGACGGTCGAGATCGTCGAAATGGTGCTGGCCGGTTCGATCAACAAGGAGATCGTCGCGCTGATCAACGCCGAGGGCGAATGGGCGATCGGCCTGTGCGGCAAGGACGGCAACATGGTGTTCGCCGAAAAGGCCCGCAAGACCATGATCGATCCGGACTCCAACATCGAGCGCGTGCTCGATCTCGGCTTCGTCGGCGAGCCGGTCGAGGTCGACCGTACCTTGCTCGATCTTCTGGCACGCTCCGAAATGATCCCGGTGCTGGCGCCGGTGGCGCCGGGACGCGATGGCCACACCTACAACATCAACGCCGACACCTTCGCCGGCGCCATTGCCGGCGCCTGCCAGGCGACGCGCCTGCTATTCCTCACCGACGTGCCGGGTGTGCTCGACAAGAACAAGAAGCTGATCGACGAACTGACCGTGGCCGAGGCCAAGGCGCTGATCAAGGACGGCACGGTCTCGGGCGGCATGATCCCCAAGGTCGAGACCTGCATCGAAGCGATCGAGCGCGGCGTCGAAGGCGTTGTCATCCTCAACGGCAAGACCCCGCATGCGGTGCTGCTGGAACTGTTCACCGAACATGGCGCCGGCACGCTGATCGTGCCCTGAGGGGCTCGTCAGCCGGCTAACTTTCTCGCCTCGGCATCTTCAATATTGTCGATGGTGGGAATGGCGGGCTTTCTGGCCGGGCGTCGAACGGACATCGATTCCTCCTCGGCATCCTGCGGCGCGCCCCAGAATTCGGCCAGCGTCGGGCCGTCTTTCACCCTGATGTCGCGGACCAGAAAGCCCCAGACCTCGCGGAACCACACGCGGCGGCCCATCTGTGTGTACCAGCGCATCGAATGGCGCTGCTCGGGATCCTTGTGGAACAGGATGCGGGCCAGCGCCTTCGGCCGTGATTGCACCGCCAGCTCGATCAGCTTGACGCTGAAGAACAGCATCCACGGCTTCAGCCGCGTCATCTGCAGCACCTGGTGCTTGTAGTCCCACAGGCGCGCATCCTGCTGGATCACCTTGCGATCCCGCGCGATGCGGAAGAACGGCGTCCAGCGATGCGGCGTCACATAAAGCGCCTGGATCTGGTCGGGGTCGTAGGCGATGAGTTGGCGAAAGCCGCGCCACAGGTCGCGAAACCCTTCGTCCTCGAAGCCGGACACCCAGGTCGCCATAGACAGGATGCCGCTGAGACGCAGCAGCCTTATCGCCTCGCGATCGGATGAGGTGCTGCCGCCCTTGCGGATTAATTGAAGCGTCTGCTCGTCGGTGTTTTCCATGCCGAGCAGCCAGCGGATGACACCGGCCTTGCGGTAGAGATGCAGGATGTCGGCATCGCGCACGATGTCGTCGGCACGGGTCGAACCGACGATCAGCACCGGCACGTTCTCGGCGATCAGGGCATCGAGGAAGGCCCGCCAGGCTTTCTTCGAGACCGTCGGATTCTCGTCGGCAAGATTGATGAGCTCGACGCCATGTTGGCGATGCAGCCATGCGATCTCCCTGGCGAATTTCACCGGATCGCGATGCCGCCAGCGGGTCCAGAAGCCGCGCTGGCCGCAATAGTTGCACAGATGCGGACAGCCGCGCGAAAACTGCATGACCACGGCCCGCTTGCCGCCCCAGTAGCTGTAACTGGGATGGTCGATCAGTTCCCAGCCGACGCGGTAGGCGTCGAGGTCGGCAATGGTCATGGCCGCCTGTGTGGCGAAGGGGCGGCTGAGATCGTCGCGATAGGCGATGCCGGCCACGCTCGCCGGCGGCTGGCGCATCTCCAGCCCTTCGATCAGCGCCACCACCGTCGCTTCGCCCTCGCCGCGCACGATGAAGTCGAAGGCATCGGTAGCGGCCAGGATGTCGCGCCAATGATAGGTCGGGAAAACGCCGCCATAGATGATGATGGTCGCCGGCTCGCGCTCCTTGATCATGCGCGCGATCACCAAGGCGGTCGGGTGCGCCGAGGTCGAGCCGGAATGGCCGATCAGGACGAAGTCGGGGTGGTCCTCCAGTGCGCTGCGCACGACGTCATCGAGCGGCATCGGCCCGAACTCGGCGTCGACGAGGCGCACCTGATGGCCGGCATCGATCAGCGGCCCGCCGATCGCCAGCAGGCCGAGCGGCGGCAGGTGATCGTCGGGCACGCGGCTGCCGATGGCGGTGTGCGGCGGATTGATCAGGACGATTTTCATGGCGGACCTCCTGGGCAGTTGGTCCGCACAAGCTGGCCGGCGATGTGGACACGTGCTTGGCCCGTTTCAGCAGTTTGCGTGCAGCTTTTCCTCAAGGAGTGCGAAGGGCAGGCATTGTCATCGCCTGAGATGCCCGAGCGGCACATGGCCCGGGCCCTTGATGTTCTGCAGCACCAACTGCGTGTGGACGTCGCGCACGCCGTCGAGCCGCATCAGCCGGTGCATGACGAAAGCGTTGAGCTCGTCGACCGACGGCACCATGACATGCAGCAGAAAGTCATGGTCGCCGGTCATCGTCCAGCACGAGGAAACCTCGTCCATGCGCTGCACGGCGGCGATGAAGCTTTCGGGCGAGCCGTCGCTGTGGCTGACGAGGCGCACCTGGATGAACAC
>NZ_RZQP01000399.1:0-3044 GCF_003998165.1 Mesorhizobium sp. M7A.F.Ca.US.007.01.2.1
CAGCCGCACACTGCCGGCGAACTGGGTGTCGTCGCGATTGTCGTTGCGGACCTCGCCGGCGAAGACCAGTTCCGTGTTGCTGCCGAAGACATCGCCGATCGTATACTCGAAGCCGGCCTTGGCGCCGGTGACGCTGCCGTCGTCGCCATGCGGATCCTCGAAATGATAGCCGCCAATGTCGAGCCGCAGCGAATGCTTGTCGGGCAGGTTGACCGGCACCTGCGCGCCGATCTCGGCCTCGATGCCCCATGCCGCGTAATCGCGGTGGTCGAGGACCGAGATCTGCTCGATCAGCTGGTTGCTGACCATCGACAGGGTCGAACTGGTCGAGTGATCCGTCGAATCACCCTTGATCGGCAGATAGACGTTCACATGCGCATCGAAATGAGGCGTGATCGCCTCGGCGCCCAGCGTGGCCGCGGTGAACTGGGTGGAGTTGTAGTTCTCGAGATTGAGATAGGCGTAGCCGCCGATCATCAGGTCCGGGTTGACGATGCGGCGAATGCCGAGGCCGACATCCTGGCCGGAACCATCCTTGAAATCGTGCTTGGCCCGGACATCCAGGAACAGCACGGATTCGGCCGTCTGCTTGAGCGGGATGAAACCTTCGAGCGCGCCGTTGCCGCCATTGTTGTCGGCGCCGATGATGGCGCGGATCTGCGGCTGCCATAGCCCGTTGGGATCGCCATAGGCGGCCATGCCTGAAAGGCCGAGCGCCAGCGTCGTCAGTGCCGTCGTCTTCCAGAGATGCCTGGCGATTCGCGAACGGCGATAGCCGGCGTGCACGCGGAAATCCTCCCCACGCGCCGCCATCTCACCAACTTGCCGAGGCGTCTCGGTAGTTCCCATCCCTGGCGAGTCCTTCGGGGACTGCACGCACCCCGTGTAAAATCTTACTCGAATTCTATTGTATAGCGAGTCTCCGGCGCTTCGATTTCTGAGGGCCTCCTGCAATATTGTTCGTTGTATCCGAAAAGCCACAGTAATTTCGCCGGCTTGCTTGCCTCCTGCTCGGCTTTCGGAACAGTCGCGGGTGTTGTATCAAGCCATGCTCGGGAGAATACCGGGCGCGGCGAGGAAACATGCAAGGCATCCGGCAAAACAACATGACATTTACTTTAGCTAGATCTAATTTACTCGGCATGGCCGCGGGACTGGCCGCCCTGTGGCTTGCTCTGGCCACCGGCCCAGCCCTCGCCGAAGATGCCAAGCCGGCCCAGCCAAAGCCGGCTGAAAGCAATGCAAAACCGGCCGATGCCAATCCGTGGGCGGTGAACTGCTCCAGCGGTTCGGCGACCACCGAGCTTCAGTGCCAGCTTTCGCAGAACCTGACCGAGGCCAAGACCGGGCAGCGCGTGCTGACCGTGACCGTGCGCCGCGACAACGGCAATGGCAGTCTCGCCATGCTGCTTGCCCTGCCGCACGGCCTGTTCCTGCCGTCCGGCGCCTCCTTCCAGATCGATCAGGGCCAGAAGACGACGATTGCCATCCAGACCAGCGACCAGAACGGCGCCTATGCCGCCACGCCGCTGTCGGCGGATCTCATCAAGGCCATGAAGTCGGGGACCAATCTGAACATCGGCATGGAATCGGTCACCCGCAAGCCGGTCACCATCCCGGTGTCGCTGGCTGGCTTCACCGCCGCCGTCGCCAAGCTGGAATCGATCAAGTAGCTGTTGTCAGCGGCTTGATTGTACGCACCCGGAATGCTCCGTTGCCGCTTCGGACAGTGGAGAAACCCATGACAGGCTTTGTCGACCGCCAGCGCGCTGCGCAACTGATGGACCGCGCCGGCATCGAGGCGCTGGTGCTGTGCGCGCCCGAGGCCTTCCACTATGCGACCGGAGCCTCGATCGGCCCGGCGGGACTGTTCCGGCGCGCCGGCGCCGGCTTTGTCGTCATCCCGGCTGGCCGAGACCTGCCGATCGGCGTCGTGGTGGCGGACTTCAATGCGGGACAATTGCAGCGGGTTCTGCCGGACGCTGTTATCCGCAGCCACCCGATCTGGATCGAAGCCGCCACGCTGGACGCCTCGACGTCAGGGCAAGGGTTGCCGCAACGCATCGAGGCCGGCCTTGCCGGCCGGGCGCCGGGTTTTTCTCGGCCCGCCACATTCGAACTCGCCCGTGCCGTCGACGAGCTGAAGCAGATCCTGACCGGGTTTGGGCTCGGGCGCGCAAGGGTCGGCGTCGACCTCGATTTTGTTCCCGCCGCCGATTTCTCGGTCATGCAGGCGCTGCTGCCGGCCTGCACGATGGTCGACGGCTCGGCCGTGCTCGACAGGTTGCGGGCCATCAAGTCGCCGCGCGAGATCGACCTGCTGCAGCAAGGCATCATCCTGTCGGAAGCGGGGCTGGAGCGGCTGCAGGTCGATGCGATGGCCGGCATGCGCCAGGCCGATCTCATTGCCCTCTACCGGCAAGGTGTCGCCACGGCCGCGGCCGGACTGTCCCATCCGGTCCAAACTGCCGAATATGTGACGCTGGGCGCTCGGGCCAAAGATGCCGATGCGAAAGCGATGCCTGGCGATCCGCTGAAGTGCGACATGGTCTGCACGGTCGGCGGCTACGGCTCCGACATGTCGCGCAACTTCACCTTCGGGCCGCCATCCGCCGAGCAGGCCGAACTGCACGCCATTGCCGAGCGGGCCTTTGACGACGGGCTGGCGTCCCTTGTTGCGGGAACCACGCTCGCCCACGTGCATCGCGTCGCCACCGACAGCCTGGCGCGGCAAGGGCTGCGCACCTACCGCCGCGGCCATTTCGGCCATGGCGTCGGCCAGTCGGTGTTTTCCGAACAATGGCCGTTCATCGCCGCCGACAGCGATGTCGTGATCGAAGCCGGCATGGTGCTGGCCTTCGAGATCCCGCTCTACATAGACGGCCTCGCCAGCTTCAATCTCGAGGACCAGTTCCTGATCACGCCGGACGGGCCCAAGCCGATGAACCGACTGCCGAGGCGGCTGGAGAGGATTGGATAGCGAGCGCGGGTCACTGCAGGGGCAGCGCTCTACGGCGCCCCCCTCTGCCCTACCGGGCATCTCC
>NZ_RZQP01000039.1:0-37833 GCF_003998165.1 Mesorhizobium sp. M7A.F.Ca.US.007.01.2.1
GGCCTGCACCGGCTGGAAGCGGCAAAGTGGCTCGGCGAGACCGAGATCGAGGCCTATCTGGTGCAAGCCAAGCGCCACTAAGGCTTTGGCCCATCGATCACTTTGTCATCCTCGGGTCTCCGCGACGGAGCTGCGTTCGTGCTCCGCCCGTGGATGACGAAGGTGAGTGACGCCTCGGGTCAATCGAAACGGTGTCGCAAAATTTTCGCTGGCCGATGTCGGCTTGCGGTTCATCGGCTCGTCCTTGGGACGGAAGCCAGATCAAACGCAGGACGCCATCATGACCACCAAGCTCGACATCGCCCCCACCAACGACCGCGAACTGGTTCTCGCCCGCATCATCGATGCGCCGCGCGAGAACGTCTATCGCTGCTGGACCGATCCGAAACTGATCACGCGCTGGTTCTCTCCAAAACCGTGGACGACGCCGCGCGCGGAGATGGATGTGCGCGCCGGTGGCTCGAGCCTTGTCGTCATGGCCAGCCCGGACGGCAACGAGTTCCCCAACCCAGGTGTCTTCCTCGAAGTCGTTGCCGGCAGGAAGATCGTCCTCACCGACGCCTACACTGAGGCTTGGCAGCCTTCGGAAAAGCCGTTCATGACCGTCGCGCTGACCTTCGAGGACGAGGGCAACGGCAAGACCCGCTACATCGCTCGGGTCAGGCACTGGAGCGTCGCCGACCGCGAACAGCATGAGAAGATGGGGTTCCACGAGGGCTGGGGACAGTGCGCCGACCAGCTCGAAGAACTCGCCAAAACGCTTTGATCCGCATAACGCCTTGATATCGACAGGAGAGGAGATCGATATGTTCAAAACCCTGTTTTTCGCCATTTTTGCTTCGGCCGCAGCACTGCTTGCCTGCCCGGGCATCATCAATGCAGAGGAGACAAAACCTGCCATGACGACTGAAACGAATGCACTGCCGAAGCCGGAAAAGTCCGGCCTTCTGACGATCAACGGCCTGAACTACTACTATGCAATCTATGGCAAGGGCGAGCCGCTGCTTCTGCTGCATGGTGGTCTTGGCACCACGGATATGTTCGCGCCGATCCTGCCGAAACTTGCCGAAAACCGCACCGTCATCGGCGTCGACCTGCAGGGTCACGGCCGCACCGCGCTGGGTGACCGACCATTCACCGTGGAGGCGATGGGCGACGACATGGCCGCCATCGTCAAGGCGCTCGGTTACAGCCAGGTCGATGTCATGGGCTATTCGCTAGGCGGCGGCGTCGCCTTCCGCATGGCCGTCCAGCATCCCGAAGCGGTGCGCCGCCTCGTCTTGGTATCGACCGGCTACGCCACGGACGGCTTCTATGACGAGATGCGTCCGCAGCAGGCACAGGTGAGCGCAGCCGCGGCTGAGTTCATGAAGGACACGCCGATGTACAAATCCTACGTCGCGGTGGCGCCACATCCGGAGGAGTTCCCGAAGCTCCTCGATGCGCTGGGCGGCTTCATGCGTCAGAACCGCGATTACTCGGCCGATGTCGCCAAGCTGAAGATGCCTGTCATGCTGGTCTATGGCGACAGCGATATGTATAAGCCCGAACACGAGATCAAGTTCTATCAGATGCTCGGCGGCGGACTGAAGGACGCCGGCTGGATGCGCGAGAACTTGTCGCAGAACCGCCTGGCGATCCTGCCCAACCGCACCCACTACGATGTCTTCTTCGCCCCGGAGCTGACGGCCGCCGCGCTGCCGTTCCTAAACGGCCAGACCAAGGTCAAGACCTGGGACGAGGTCGTCGGCGAAATGGAGTGAACGCCAAAACCGCCGGCTGTTGGCGGGCAGCCGGCATTCCGTGGCTCCATGACGGCTTTCGGCGTCATGGCTTCATCCCAACTCGCATCAGCACAAGCGATGACATTGCATCAAAGCTTTTCAATTGACCCAATCGGCCCCGCCGATACGTTGCGCGCCTATTCTCTCCCACCAGTGGATCCAGACAATGGCAAGATATGAGGGCGGATGCCTGTGCAAGGCGGTGCGCTACCGCGCGGACGCGGCTCCCATCAACGAACGCGTCTGCCACTGCCGGCTTTGCCAGAAGGCGATCGGCGCCGCCTTCAACGCACGCGTGCTGTTTCGCATCGAGGACGTGACGATCGATGGGCCGCTGGCGACTATAGGCTCTTCACCGGATCTCAAGCGCGGCTTTTGCCCGAGCTGCGGCACAACGCTGTTCTCCCGACGTGATTCCGCAGGGATTATCGGCATCACCACCGGTTCGCTCGACGATCCCACGGTTTTCAAGCCGCAAATGCATATTTTCACGGCCTCGAAGCAGCCTTGGCTGGTGCTTGATGACGGCCTGCCGAAATACGAAGGCGCCCCTCCGCCAGGCTAATTTTTCCCTTCTCCCCTTGTTGTGGAAGAAGGTGGATCGACGCGCAGCGCCAGGGGAAGGGAAGAGCGCAAGCATGGCCAAAATTTAATCCAAATCGACACGAGATAGCCGGCAAAGCGTCATTGGCGAGCCATCTTTGTCGTCCTATTTAAGGGTCGCGGGTACGGCATTCGAGGAGACGACGGATGAACGACAGCATCAGCACCCTGGACGAGCTTTTGAGAGATCCGATGGTCCTGCTTGTGATGGAGCGCGATCGTGTGCGTCCCGAACAGGTGCGCATGCTGCTCGAACGGGCTCGCCGGCCTTCGACCGATGAGCCCGAAGTGCCGCCGGCGCATGTGATCGCCAGGACATGCCAGAAACTCTGGCTCTGCCCGTAGTCGCTTTGCGATTTTCCCTGTGTGCCTCAAGCCGGCCCCAAGGTGGGCCGGTTTTCGAACGGCGTGCACCTCGGCGTGCCAGCTTACAAATCCGTAAATTGATTATCCGGCCCATGACGATAAGGCTTGCCCGGGATTGACCGATGGTCGGTCCACGCAACTCCGATCTCTCATGCACGGAATTCGATTTTGGCCGATATCTGCACCCAAGGCCTCGACACGGGCTTCGTCGGCCTGGGGTTCGCCAAGGTGGCGTTCCTCGGCGTGGTGCAAGGCATCACGGAACTGCTGCCAATTTCCTCGACTGCCCATATGCGCATCGTGCCGGCCGTGCTCGGCTGGCAGGATCCTGGCTCCGCCTTCTCCGCCGCCATGCAGCTTGCGGCCCTTGCCGCGGTGGTCAGCTATTTCTGGAGCGACGTCAGGGATATCCTGTTTGGATCGCTCGACGCTCTGGCGCGACGCGATTTCGCCGACCGGCATTTCAAGCTGGCGCTCTGGATCGTGCTGGCGACGATCCCCATCGTCATCGCCGGCGTTGCGCTGTCGGGCCTGCTCAACGCCTGCAATTCGCCGCTGCGTAGCCTGACGGTGATCGGCTGGGCCTGCATCGCCATGGCGATCCTGCTGGCGCTGGCCGAGATCTTTGCCCGTCACCGGCGCAGCATGGGCGATGCGTCGCTGACCGATGCGCTGCTCGTCGGTATCGCCCAGATCGGCGCGCTTGTCCCCGGCGTCTCGCGCTCGGGCTCGACCCTGACAGCGGCACTGGGGCTCGGCTTCAAACGGGCCGAAGCGGCGCGCTTCTCGTTCCTGCTCGGGCTGCCTGCCATCGCGCTCGCCGGCCTCAAGGAACTCTGGGAACTGCACAAGGTCCATCTCGACGCCCATGGCTGGTCGGTGCTTGCTGTCGGGCTGGTCGTCGCGTCGATCTCCGCCTTCTTCGCCATATGGGGGCTGATGCGCGTGCTGGAGCGTTTCTCGGCTTGGCCGTTCGTCATCTATCGCGGCCTGCTCGGCATCGTCTTGTTGTCGAGCGTCGCCATGGGATGGCTCGTCTAAGGCAGTTCCACAGTATCGCTTGAAACGGGCTATATCCGTACCGGACCTCGAACTTCGATTCCGGTACGCACATGGATTTTTTGACCCTCCTGCAATCGGTGCCACTGTTGCTGGCGATGGCCAAGGGGGCGCTGCCGTCGGTGGCGGCGCTTGGCGCGTCGTTCGGCCAGTGGGTTGTCTCGCTGCCACCATGCCGGGACTTCACCTTCGAGGCGACCAGCTATCTCGTTTGCGAGGTCGATCCGAAACGATATCAGCTCGAGCTGTTCTGGAAGGATGCGGCGGGCAAGCCGTTTCAGTCGCTGCACAATCTGCATGCCGCGCAACAGGCGATCGGGCGCACGATGCTGTTCGGCATCAATGCCGGCATGTATCACCCGAACCTCGCGCCGGTCGGTCTCTATGTCGAGCGCGGCCAGGAGATGGCGTCGGTGAAAACGGGTTCGGGAAGCGGCAACTTTTCCCTGCAGCCAAACGGCATTTTCTACATACGCGACGGCAGGGCCGCGGTCCGCGCCACCAGGGACTTCGTGAAGAGGCGCCCGACCGTCGACTATGCGACGCAATCGGGGCCGATGCTGGTGATCGACGGCAAGCTGCATCCGAAATTCCAGGCCGACGGCACTTCGCGGAAAACCCGCGACGGTGTCGGGGTGCGAAAGGATGGCGTCGCGGTCTTTGCGATTTCGAATGGCACGGTGACCTTCCATGCCTTCGCCCGGCTTTTCCGCGACGCGCTCGGTTGCGATAACGCGCTGTTCCTCGACGGCACGATATCCAGCCTGTTTGCGCCTGCCATCGGCCGCAAAGACGACTACTGGAATCTCGGGCCGATGATCGGCGTCTTCAGGAAATCCTGAGCCAGTTTCCACCGCGCTTACCCGCATGCGGTATGGCGAAAAAAACTTGATTCAAACTTTATTGGTAATTTCTCATTCATAACTGATCCGGTTTGTCCGTCGGCTGTCGTTTCGCCCTCGGTCTGTTGTGTTTTGAGTACAGGTCCAGATGCGGATTCCGGGCGTCGTCAGTTTTTTGATAGCATCGCTATGCCTTGCCGGCTGCTCGTCAACGGCCGGCGTCGATGCGCTGGATTTGCAGAAACCCTCCAACGAGACCACCAGTTCCGTGATCCGGCCGCCGGCACCGATCGCCGCTGCTCCGGCGGCAAGGGGCAACAGGGCGGCAAGGGCCGGATTGGCTCCCATGTCTGACAACGGTCCGGGGGAAAAAACGCGCCCGTTCGGCTTGGCGGAGGAGGAAGAGACGGGGGTGTTTGCCGCACCTGATGCGCCTGATCCCCAAGTGCCTGATATCGGCGGGCTGCCGGTCGAGCCGGCAGCCTTGGTGTCGCCGCCCAAGCTATTGACCCGCGCGGCACCGGCCATGCTTGCCGGGCCGCTCACCCGTTACGGTTTTCGCGACGCCAAGCCGATCAATTTCGGCAAGGGTTCGCCTCGCCGCCTTGCAGTGCACGGCGTCGACGTCTCGCGTTGGCAAGGCAACGTCAACTGGGACAAGCTGCGGGCGCAGGGCGCCAACTTCGCCTACATCAAGGCGACCGACGGTGGCGACCACCTCGATCCGATGTTCATGAAAAACTGGCGCAACGCCGACGCCGCCGGCTTGAAGCGCGGCGCCTACCATTTCTTCTACTGGTGCCGCACGGCGGGCGAGCAGGCGGACTGGTTCATCCGCAACGTGCCCAGGGTCGAAGGCGCGCTGCCGCCGGTGATCGACGTCGAGTGGAACGGCGAGTCCAGCTGCAAGCGGCGGCCGTCGCGCGAAAAGGTGCTGGAAAAGATGCAGGTGTTCATGGACAAGCTGGAGCGCTATTACGGCCAGCGGCCCATCATCTACACCGCGCCCGATTTCTACCGCGACAATCTCAGGGGCGAATTCCTCGACTATCCGTTTTGGCTGCGTGCGGTCGCCCAGCATCCGTCAAAGGTCTATCCCGGTCGCAAATGGCTGTTCTGGCAGTATTCCGGCTCCGGCCTGTCGCACGGCGTCACTGGCCGCATAGACCTCAATGTCTTCCATGGCGACGAACGGCAATGGCGCGCCTGGGCCGGGGGCCGGCAGACGGTAGCCGACGCCAACTGAGACAAGCTATCAGGCTTGGCGTCGTTCGCTTTCTCGGGTGTCCGCCGATCCTCGACCTCTTCGCCGCTCCCTTCAGGACCCGCTCACGCGGCCTGCTTGACCAGCGTGCGCTGTCGGACCATTTCAAGCGCGATATCGGACTGCTCGATGGACACGCTTCCGCCGGCAGCATTCGCTGAGGAAAGTGCCTGGCTCTTTGACCAACAAGGACGCATGGGAGGAAAAGATGGGTGTGTCATCGGAGGCTCTGGCACAGAGCCGTCAAACGATCAGCGCTTACGAGGATTATGCGGAACAATATGATGCCATCGTGCGCCATGTTCCCAACGAGAGGGAGCAGGCATCGCTCAAGCGCCTGGTGGCAATCGCCGGCACAGGTGGCCGGATTTTGGAAGTCGGGTCCGGAGCCGGATACGATGCGGATTTTCTGGAAAATTTGGGCGTCAAGGTTCGGCGCACCGACGCCACCAAGCGGTTTCTCGAGCTGCAGGCCGCGCGTGGTAAGCATGGCGAGTTGCTCGATCTCATCACCGATGATCTCGGCGGCCCCTACGACGCGGTCCTTGCCCTATGCGTCCTGATCCACGTGCCTCGCGACCAGACCGACCAGGTGCTTGCCAAGATAGCCGGGTCGCTGCGCCCGGGCGGCGCCTTCCTCGTCTCGATGCGCAATGGCGACGGCGAGAGATCAGGCGAATATCACATGGTCTACTGGCGCAGGGACGACTTCGCCGCCCATCTCGAAGGCGCCGGGCTGGTCCTTATCAGGGACGATTTCAACGTCGGCCGCAATAGCGAAGAATGGAACACGTTCCTGGCCGTGAAGCCTGCATAACGCGGCGTGGGCTGTTGCCGTTTGCGCTGCTCAGCCTTTTCAGATTTGCGAAAATACAAGACATTGCCGCCGCCATGCTGTCTATGTGCGGGTTCCTGCACTCCTGGGGGGAGACGAGTTGGAACTCAAGATCATGCTTGTCGGCTTTGCCTGCGTGGTCGCGGGCGCGCTGTCGTTCATCACCTTCATGAAATGGCGAGAGGTGAAGGCACTCAGCCGCTGGCTGCCGACGCCGGGAAAGATCATCTCGTCGCGCGTCGAGGCACGCGAGGTCAGAAGCTCGGGCGTTGGTTCGGACAGCACTGATACGACCGAAATGCGCAATTTTCCGGCGATCACCTTCGAATACAAGGTCGGCGGCAAGAAATTTCAAAGCTCGCGCTACAGCGTGAAGGAGAATTTGGGGAATTTCGAAGTCACCGAAACCCTTGCCCAGTTTCCCCGCGGCGCGGAGGTGACTGTCTTCTACAATCCGGCCGATCCGAGCAAAGCCGTGATCGAGCGCACCATGCCCGAAGGCGCCTTCAAGTTCATGATCCAGCTCTCGGCCGGGCTGGTGGTCGGCGCGCTTGTGCTGGTGTTTTCCGTCGGCGGCGTCCTGGAGGCGATCAGGCCGCATTTGCCCAAGCCGCAAAACCTCGGCGCGGGAGCGCTGCTGCTGTTCATGGGCCTGTTTGCCTTGCGCATGGGCTTCGTCCAGAGATCGCTGGCCGAGCAGGCGGCAAAATGGCCGGTCACTGCCGGCCGCATCGATAACTCGGGCCTGCAGGCGCTCCGAAACCATTCTGGCCATGGTCGCTGGCGCACCGTCTTCAAATCCCGCATCGTCTACTCCTATGACGTCGCCGGCCAGCGCTACAGCGCCGATCGTGTGACCTTCGGCGGAACCGTGACGGCTTCGTTGCCCGGCCTCGTCGGCGGCCAGGCACGGCAGTATGTCGAAGGCAGCAAGGTCGACGTCCACTATGACCCCGCCAACCCCGGCTCGGCGGTGCTGGAATGCCGGGTACGGGGGCTCTGGCTGTTATGGATCTGCTCGGCAGGCTTTCTCGGTGGCGCCGCCTTTCTGGTCGGCCTGGTCTGAGGCGCCGGACGCCTTCAACAGCGGACGAGCGGTCCGCTGTCGAAGCCAGGCCAGGTGAACCGCAGCGTGGCCCCATGCCTGACGATATGGATGACACGCGCGAACGGCTCCTCGATCGACGGGTCGGAACCGTAGCATTGGCTGGCATGCACCACCCAACCGGTCGAGCTTTTGCGAAATGTCGCCTGCTCGCAGCCGAGATCGGGGAACGACAGCGACGCCTGGTCCACTGTGAACACAGTCTCGCGTTGGATGTCGGGAGCCGCGTGGCAGTTCAGCCTGTCGCTAGACCATGTCCCAACATAAGGCGGCGCCGCCAGCGCGGAGCCACCGGCGAATGCGGATATTGCCGTCGTCATCACCAAACGCCGCATCACCACTCCTTCGATCAGTGCGCTCGACCATACAGGCTGGTGGGATTTTGCGTGGACAAGTTTTGTCCAGGAGCGGACAAACGCCGCCGTTCCGGATTTTGCTATGCTTTTGCGCGGATGATGCGACTGTGCGGGCCGACTCAACGCTTTCCCAGAGACATTGGATGATCACCCGCATACTGGCCTTTTTCCTCCTGGGCCTGCTCGGCCCGATGCAGGCGGCCTTGGCAAAAGAATGCCTCCTGAGTCACGCCACCTATCAGGAGCCGCGCTCGGGTGCCGTCGTGCAATTCCGGCCGCTCGCCAACGAGCCGGCGGCGCTGACGGCCGAAGTGTTTTCGCTGGCCGTGCCCAAAGCCGGCACGAGCCTGCCCGCCGACATCACCTGGACCAACGGCAAGAATTCCTTCCCGCTCGGCACCATTCGCCACGCCTGCACCGACGACGACCGGGAAGGCGGCCTGCAGGACGGTAGCGGATTGTGCAGGCTATGGGAGGGCCAGGTCTATGCCTTGACCGGCGGCGGCGCCGAGCAGTTGAATTCGCGCGAAGCGACACCGGCGCCGAGAGGGCTGCTCTTGCCCGGTTTCGGCGTGGCTTTCACCGAAGGAGCCGATTTCGCCAATGCCAATCCAGGCGGTTCGGCCTGGGACGCCTTCATTTTAACAGGATGCAGCGATGAATAGCGTGCGATCGACCATCTGGGCCAGTGCCCTGCTTGCATCCGCGACGATACCAGCCATGGCGGACGAGCCGGCGCCGTCGCGCCCGCCCATCGACAAATGCGCCTGGGAAAAATTGTCTGACAAAACTGTCGGGCTGGCCGCCTGGACGCAGCGCTGCGATTTCGGCTTCCGCCAGATCCATTTCGAATTCGCCGGCAAAGCGCTCGCCATCAAATACAGCGACGGCGGCGCGGCTGACCCTCTTGTCGAGGTCTTTGACATCAAGCCTGGCGAAACCGCCGAGGCTGCGTTGCAGCGCCTGTTCCTGGAAAAGACCGACAAGGCCGTCAGCGCCCGCTGTGTGCTGGCGCCTTACACCGAGGGCACGGTACCCGCCGGCGTCAAACGCTACACATTCAGCCCCGACGCCGCCTATGCGAAAGAGCTGAAAGCACTTGCCAGCTCCGACGAGATTCCCGAACCGCCCTGCGGCGACTGGGGTGAAATGCCTGACGGCATGCAGTATTTCGAGGTGCCCGCGGGTGAGGGGTACAGCCTGCTTTTTGTGCGCATCGGCCAGGACGAGCCATTGTTTGACGAGCAGACGCTACGCGTCTTGCCGAGGGGGTGAGAAGCGCTTTCTCGCCAGGTCAGGCGGATTCGGTCACCGCACCGATCCGCCGGTAGACGAATGCTTCTTCTCTCGAAGGAACTGTGGCAATGCGCTTGGCTTCGTCGATCAGCATTGCCATGCGAGCATGGATCGGCGATTTCGCGCAAGCCGGGTCCGTTGCAGCGGCATCGCCGGCGATCGCCATCGCCTGGCAGCGGCAGCCGCCCCAGTCGATCTCGCGCCGCTCACAGCCGCGGCATGGCTCCTGCATCCAGTCCGTACCGCGAAAGGCATTGAACGCCGGGGAATCGGCCCAGATCGAGGACAGCCTGCGTGGTTCGAAACGCTCGAAGCTGAGCGACGGGATCGTCTGTGCGGCATGGCAGGGCAGTACGGTGCCGTCAGGCGTCACCATGAAGGCGTCCCGCGCCCAGCCGCCCATGCACGGCTTGGGATAGATCGCGAAATAGTCCGGCGTCACAAAATCGATGTTGATGATGCCGGCCAACCGCTCCTGTGCCTCCGCGACGATCTCCGCCTGCCTATCGACCGCTTCACGCTCCGGCATCAGTTGATCGCGATTGGTTAACGCCCAGCCGGCATATTGCACATTGGCGATCTCGAGCCTCTCCGCGCCCAACGAAAGGGCGAGATCGATGAATTCCGGCACCTCCTCGATGTTATGGCGATGGATCGGCGCGTTGATGGTTAGAGGCAGACCGGCCGCGCGCGCGCGGCGTGCCGTCTCCAGCTTCTTTTCGTGGGCACCCTTGTGGTTGCCGATGCGATCCGTGGTCGCCGGCCGCGCGCCCTGAAAGCTCAGTTGCAGATGGTCTAGACCGGCTTCGGCAAATGCCTCGACACGGCCCTCGACGATGCCAACGCCCGCGGTAATCAGATTGGTGTAGACGCCGCGCCCCGCAAGCCCGGCGATCAATTGCTCGAGGTCGCGGCGCAGTGTCGGCTCGCCACCGGACAGATGCACCTGGAGCACTCCGAGATCGGCGGCCTCCGAGAACAGGGCGAGCCAGGTCTCTGTGTCGAGTTCGCGATTGGCCTTGAGCAGTTCGAGCGGATTGGAGCAATAAGGGCATTGCAGCGGGCAGCGATGCGTCAGTTCCGCCAGCATGCCGATTGGAGGGAGGAGGGGCGTGCTCATAGCCTCACCAGCAGCTTGTCCGACCATTCCTGCAGGAAGGCGATGACGTCGGTCGCCACGGCCTCCTGTTCGGCCTCATAATCGGCGGCAAGGCCGGCAATGATGTCGCCGACCGTGGACCGTCCATCGCAGCGTCGCAATATGTCGAGACTGACATCGTTCGGCCAGAATATCTTTTCCGGTGAAAGCACGGCGAATGCCTGCCGCAAGGGATCGTATTGTATGCGCACGTGCTTCGGCAGCGAAGGTACCGATCGCAACGACACCACAGCTCTTTCGCGCAGCGCCGTCATAGGGCTGCCTCGGGCTGGAAGGCGCCGGGCGGTATGTTTCCCCGCTCGCCATAGGCGTGTTGAAGCGCGTCAAGCATGGCCCAGAGTATATCGCATTTGAACACCAGTGCATCGATTGCCTGCTGCTGGCGCTCCGCCGTATCGGCGTGGCTGAGCACGTAGGCAAGGGCGAAGTCGGCGTCACGCGAGGCCTGTTCGGGCCGTTGCTTGAAATAGGCAAGCGTATCCTCGGTGATGTAGTCGTATTTGGCCAGCATTGCCGGCACCCGCTCGCCGATGATGAGTGGCGAAAACATCTCGGTCAGCGAGGACGCGACCGCCTCGAACAGCGTCCGGTTTGTGCAAAAGGAAAGGTAAGCGCCCACCGCGAAGCGTGTCGCCGGCAGTGCCAGCCTTTCGCTCTTCACGGCCTCGGCGTCCAGGCCGAGTGAAGTTGCCAGATACAGCCAGCGCGCGATGCCGCCGCTCCAGCCGTCCTCGCCGTCATGATCCTCGATCCGCTTGCGCCACGCGGCACGAAACGCTGGATCCTCGGCATGTACGAGTATCATGGCATCCTTGCGTGGGATGACCGCCTGATAGCAATAGCGGTTCAGCGCCCAAGCCTTCATCTCGGCCTTCGACAACGCGCCGCTGGTCATCCTGTGGTGAAAGGGATGACGATTGTGATAGCGCTCGGCGCCAACCTGCCTCAATACGGCTTCGAGAGCGCTCGTGGAGAGTCCGCCTTTGGCTGCATCGCGGAAGTCGCTCAAAATTCCATCTCCATACCGTCGTTTGCGATTTCCCAGCCTGCCGCCTTGACCGCCGCGTGCTCGGCGGAATTCTCGTCTAGGATGGGGTTGGTGTTGTTGATGTGGACGAAGACGCGACGGCCGACCTTCACATCGGCCAAGCCCGCAATCGAACCCAATTCTCCCGAGATCGCCAGATGCCCCATGCGCGAGCCGGTTTTCTGACCGACGCCGGCGACGATCATCTCGTCGTCGGTGTAGACCGTGCCGTCGAACAAAAGACAGGCGGCATCGGTGAGACGCGCGCGCAGCCGCGCATCGATGCGCGCGCAGCCTGGGATATAGAAGACGGAGCCGCGGCTGCCGATGCCGGCAATTCGGACTCCGATCGTGTCACCTGCGTCGGAGCTGAAATTGGCATCCGGATGGTCTCTATCCTCCAGATAGAGTGCTATCTTCCCGGGCACGGCAAAGGGCTCGATCATTACGCCGGTATCGCGGCCTTCTGCGTCGCAGATGGCCAACTCTTTCGCCGGCGGCAGGATGCGCCGCGGCACAAGCGCTGGATCGAGAACGTTGAAAATCGAATTCGCCTCCAGCGTCGCCAGAACCTGCGCCGTTGCATAGATGGCGAAAGGCTGCCGCTCGCGCAGGCTGAGCAGTCCGGCGATATGATCGACGTCGGCATTGGTCAGCACCACAGCGCGAATAGGTGTCGAGCGCAGCGGCGCATCGCCCGCAGGCTGTAATTCAGGTGTTGCAGCGATTTGCTGGCGAATGTCGGGCGAGGCATTGAAAAGAACCCAGCCCAACCCGTCCGCCGAGGCGGCGACACTTGACTGGGTTCGTGGATGCACGCTTGCCATGCCGTTGCGAGCCGCACGACTGAGACGGTAGTTGCAGTTCCATTGCGGAAAGCCGCCGCCCGCCGCCGATCCGATTATCCTCAAATGCATGAAAATGCCCGCGCGCCGGCTTCTCTGACCTGCAGGCAATTTGCAGTCACAAACGACAGTCCGCGCGCTTTGCGTGCGTCAAAATCTTTCACGGAAATCCCATGCGGCGAGGGGATGCGCGCCCCTGTCGCCAGGGACGCGCACCTCTGCGGCCTACTTCTTGGGAGTAATTTCAGCAGGCAGATACCGTGAAATTTCGAAGCCAGCGGCAACCTGACACATGGTCGGTTTTTTCCAGTTCTTCTTCATGACATTTCTCCTCTTATACCAGCCCGAAGGGACCGATCCTGTCGTTAGCCAACCATTGCAGGGCACCGACGCAATGGCTCGTCCATCAAGTTTCAAAATGGACAAATGAAACAATAGGTTTTGAAAAATTGAAAACAAACTATCGAGAATAATTGCAGTCCTTATTTCAATTGTTCGTTGCGTAGGGTTTTTTCTCCTCCAGTGGAAGGTTTGCATCTTCCCATCCATCGGCGCCGAGCGGATACCAGATCACTGAACTGTAGCCCCACTGGACGGCCCGTTTCGCCGCATTCCACGACATCCAGCAATTCGTCATGCAGTAGAACAGAACCGTGCGCGACTTGTCCGTCCCGGCCTTGGCCGCGAGGCCTTGGCGAAAATAGCTGGCGGTCTCCTGCGAAATAGCGCCGTATCCCACATTGGCCAGCCATATGCTGCCTGGAATGTCCTTTCTGACCTTGTCTCTCCATATCGTCCCTGCCGGCAAATTGGCCGGTTTGGGCGTGTCCGGCATCACGTCGAAGAAGATCGCCTTTTTCGCTCGCCACAGCGCTTCCGCTTCCACCGTCGTCACCACCCTCGCGCCTTGCAGCGTCCGCGGCACCGGCGCCCGATAGTCGTCCATCCGGAAACCGCTGGGTTCGGCGATGTCGCCAGCCCATGTCGGCTCGGCCAGACCCAGAAGGCTCGCGGCGACCAGCACGAAAATAGTCTCCCTTCCATTCATTGGGTAATCAGGTTGTCGTGTTCGTCGATCAGCGGCACGTTGTAGCTCAGCAAGATCCTGGTGATCTCCGCCTGGTTTTCCCTGATCACCCGGTTGAGCGTCCGCTTCCATTCCTGGTCCGACGGACGTACGCCCATGGTGATGCGGTAAGACATGCGCGAGCCGGTTTTTTCCTTCACCAGTGGAACGATCGTCACATCAGCTCCGAGTTCCTTGGCGTAGTAACCTGCCATCGGTCCCCACAGCACCGCCGCATCGATCTTGTGTGCCAGCATGTCCTTGATCATGACCTCCCCCATTGATGGGGTGACGCGCGTATCCACCGCAAGCGGATAGATCTTGGCGGTCCGCAGAAGCTTGTTGGCGGCCATGTTGGCGGTTGGCGGCGTGCTTTCAACGACGCCGATCGTTTTGCCTGTGAGTCTGGGATCCTCGATCGTTTCCACGCCTTCCATATCGTGGCTTTTCGGATGCACCAGCACATAGGCGGAGCGATAGTAGGCGTTGGTGTTCTGCACCAGCTCATCGCCTTGGGCATAGCCCATGATGATGTCGCATCGGTTGGCCCCCAACGTATTGCGCACGAAGCCGGTGATCGTGGGAAACCAGGTGTAGGAGACGGACTTGCGCCCGGTTTTCGCGGCAACCAGTTCGGCCAGCTTGTTTTCGAAGCCTTCGCCGCTCTTGTCGGTGAAGGGCATATTCGAGGGATCGGCGCAGACGCGCAGAATGTCAGGGTCGACCAGTTCTCCCGCCGCGCCAAGGCCGGCGCTTTGCGCATGCGCGTTCGACGGCAGCAAGGCGAGTGTGCCGAGGATCGGCAGAACGACGCGCAGCTTCAATGCATCGCGGCCGATCATGTCATCCACCCATGCAGGATGCTTCGGCATCCTTCGCCGCCTGGGCCTTGTCTTCGTGCTTGGGCGGCCTTCCGCGGGGCGCCGCGCCATCCGCGCGCGCGCGCAGATAGACGTAGAGATCGTCCAGGTAGCAATAGACGTTCTTGTTGTCGCCAAAGGCAGGCATGACGTTTTCCTTGCCGCCGCCGACATTCTTGCGGCCTTCGGCGACGATCGAGAGGAATGTGGCGTAATCCATGGTTTTCAAGCTGTTGACCAAAGCCGGCGCATAGCTCGAACCTGTCGCGTCCTGTCCGTGGCAGACATGGCAATCGGAATGATACCGGCGGTAGCCGCTGAACGTGTACCAATCGACGGTTCCGTTTTCGATCTTGTAGGTCGGATTTCCATCCGCATCCAAATACTTGCCGCCTTCTTCCTTTACCGCCTTGGCTTTTTCCATGCTGTCGTCGGCCCGGGCGAGGCTCGAGCTTGCCAGAGGCAGCAGAGCCAGGACGAAAGCCGAAATTACAATGCGAACGGACATTCAAACGCTTCCTTCATTTGCCAATGGACACGGTTTTGCTGTCGCGACCGGCATTGATCGGTGTTTTTGGGTGCGTAACCGAATCGAGAGCCCGGCCATGGCTTCCGGATGTCCGGGCTCTCGTTCTTCAAGCCTTTGGTCTCACAAGACCTGAGGCATGCTCAAGGTTCCCAGCGCATCAATCCGGGAGACCGAAGACGGTGAGCTGACCGCCCAGCGTCGTGTAGTCGGCAAGTGCCGCGTAGCCGCCGACGGCACCCAGGCCAGCTGTACCAACGACAGCGGCTTGGTCGCCTTGCGCGCGGCCCTGATCGACGGCGCCATGCCAGGCAGCGGCGTTGTCAGGCGAAAGCAGGCCGCCTGCCAGGCCGATACCAGCCCATCCACCGACGCCCGACAGAACGGCGATATACTGCTTGCCGCCCTGCTCGTAGGTCGTGATGTTGCCGATGATGCCGGACGGGGTCTTGAACTTGTAGAGTTCCTTGCCGTCCTTATCGACCGCCTTGATGTAGCCTTCGAGTGTACCGTAGAAGACGACGTCGCCATCTGTCGCCAACGCGCCCGACCACACCGAGAACTGCTCGGGCTTCGACCAGACGATCTCGCCCTTGGCCGCATCCCAGGCAATGAAGTTGCCCATGTTGCCGTCGCCGCCAGGTGCGGGATACATCGACACGGTGGCGCCAACATAAGGCTGACCGGCGGTGTAGCTCACCTTGTAAGGCTCATAGTCCATGCAGACATGGTTGGTGGGGACATAGAACAGCCCGGTCTTCGGCGAATAGGCCGCCGGCTGCTGGTCCTTCGTTCCAAGCGCCGCCGGGCAGATGCCCGTCGAGTTGGTGTCTTCGCCGTTCTGCTGGGTCGAATATTTCGCCACGACCTGCGGGCGACCATACTGTTCGCTCTTGGGGTCCATGACGACTTCGGTCGCCCAGTTCACGGCCGGATCGTATTTCTTGGCGACGAGAAGGTCGCCGGTGGCGCGATCCATGGTGTAGGCAAAACCATTGCGATCGAAATGCACCAGCACGTCGTGCTTGGCGCCGTTGACCTCCATGCCATCGACGAGGATCATCTCGTTGATGCCGTCATAGTCCCATTCGTCATGCGGGGTCATCTGGTAGAGCCATTTGGCAACACCAGTATCCGCATCGCGGGCCATGATCGTCATCGACCAGCGATTGTCGCCGGGGCGTTGGACCGGGTTCCACGTCGAGGGATTGCCGGTGCCATAATAGACCAGGTTCAGCTTGGGATCATAGGAATACCATCCCCATGTCGTGCCGCCGCCGGTCTTCCACTGCTCGCCTTCCCAGGTGTTCGTGCCGGAATCCTTGCCAACCGGCTTGCCGAGTTGCGTGGTCTTCTCGGGATCGATCAGGGTGTCTGCGTCCGGACCTTCCGAATAGGCTTTCCAGGCGAGTTTGCCATCTTTCAGATTGTAGGCGGCCAGCCAGCCGCGAACGCCGAATTCGGCGCCGGAGACGCCGATGAGCACCTTGTCCTTGACGACGACGGGGGCAGCCGTACCAGATTCGCCTTTGCCGCCATCGGTCTGGTCGCCGTTCTTGACCGACCAGACGACCTTGCCAGTCTTCGCGTCGAGGGCGACGACTGTGGTGTCGGCCTGATTGAGAATGATCTTGCCGTCACCATAGGCAACGCCACGGTTGACCGTATCGCAACACATGATCGGAATGACGTTGGGATCCTGCTTGGGTTCGTACTTCCAAAGGATCTTCCCGTCATTCTTGAGATCGAGCGCAAAGACATTGTTCGGGAAAGGCGTGTGGACATACATCACATCGCCGATGATAAGCGGTCCACCCTCGTGGCCTCGTAGCACGCCGGTGGAAAAGGTCCACTTGACCTGCAGGTTCTTCACATTGTCCGCAGTAATCTGGTTGAGTTTGGAATAGCGGGTGTTGGCGTAGTCACCCGTCTGCATTGCCCAGTTCTTCGAATCCGAAGCCAGCTTTGCAAGGTCCTCATTAGCCGACGCCGTATAGGCCGCGCCGAGCGACAGAAACGCCGCAGTGGTTAGAATATAGGTAGCTTTCGTAAGTACACGCATCCGAATTCCTCCCGAGGTTCATAGTGATGAATCATTTGCTGAGCCCACAAGGGCTTGCCCAAGCGATTCACGGGGGGGAAATATTTCCGGCAGCGTGTCACGACCTAAGCCAGATGTGCAGAGGGCACCGTTACTGCCCACCTCACCTTGGCCTACGAAAGACTGTCGCCGCTCCCTAATGACGGTGACGCCCTTGAAGCCGGAAACAGGGTGAGGCTATGTCATCGTAAAAGGCTAGGCAAGCAAAAAAGCCTGCTGGTGTTTTTGCACCGCAATATCGTAAATGATGCGGTGCAATATAAGAAAATAAGCAGGACGGTATTTGTTAGATAAAGTATTTATGACCGCGAAATAACGATGGGGCACATAAAATTTAGTTATTTTTTGATTTTTACATTTCGCCTAAGCGTTGATTTTATTTGGAGGTATTCGCTTCGATGTCTCGGCATGGTCATGCGCGTGCTCCATTGGGAATCGATAGTGGGCCAAGCATGAGATGATCGTTGGAGTCGGGGCGTGGAGCAGGCCACGGAGCCGCCATGCGGAACCACGGTCGACAAGCCCCGCATTCCTCCTTTGGTCGCATACGGAAGCCATGGGCGCTTGACTGACTCTGCTGCACGTTGCCAACTGCCACGGTGATCCCGACTGGGCGCATCGCGCCTAGGCTAACCGGAGGTTTTCCCGTGATCAGATATGTTGGATTTTCGACTTTGCCGCTGCTCCTTGCCGCGCCGCTGGCCTTCGCAAACCCGGCGGGCGCCGCGGGTGATTACCCGACAGCAACGATCGCCGACTACGTGCTCGGCTGCATGCAGACGAACGGCCAGACACGTCAGGCGCTGGAAAGCTGTTCCTGCTCGATCGACGTCATCGCCTCGATCCTTCCCTACGACCACTATGAGAGAGCCGAGACTTTCAAGAGCATGTCTTTGACCACAGGCGAAAGCGCGGCGCTGTTTCGCGAAAGCGCACCGGCGAAGGCAGCCCGTACCGAATTGAAGCGCGCGCAGTCGGAAGCCGACGTGCGCTGCTTTTAGAGCCTGCTCCATCCGGAAGCCGGATGGAGCTCCGTCCTCTGCCCGGGCGTGATCTTCCCGAACGAGCTCCATTTTCGGGATCAAGTGGCAAGCACCCGGCAGTCCAGCGCAAGATATCGAGACTTCAGAGTCCCGCTGTCTCGAGCGGCCACTGATTGCGAAATGTTTTGCCGTCCGTATCGATCGCTTCAACCTGGATTTCGCCATTGCCGTGCACGGTGAAATCGAATCGGAAGTTGGGGTCTTCCGAAATCGATATTCCACCTTCCATGGAGAGGATCGGCCGGCCGGCTTGGGAGATCGACAGTTTCTGGACAAAATGCGCCGGTATGAAATATTGGGTCAGCGGATCCCGCTGCAGCCCCGAATTGTTAGGGTGCCGGATCATCAACTGCAGTTCCTCGGTCTTGGTCATCGTCTCTTTGGGCGGGAACTGGCGCAGCTTCATCTGACCCATTGTCGCGTTGGCCTCGTCCTGGTTCTTGACCGCAGGGGCGGAGCAGCCACCTGACGCCTTGACGAAGGTCTGTACCATATGGAGTTGACCACCCTGCGTCTCAGCGATGGCGCGCAGATAGGAATAGTCGTTGACGCGCACGCGCGTCGACAGATGCGTCACGCCGGCATCCTTGCCGAGCTGGAACGTTGCCGCCACCGGTGCAGGGTTCGCATCGATGATCAAGGTAACGGATTTGATGCCGTCTGGCGCCTTGGCTGGATCGAGATAGATATCGACGGGCACGATGGCGGCATCCTGCGCCCGCTTCGGTGCTTCGATCCGGACGACGCCGGTATCGACCAGAATTGCCCGATCGCCGAACACGTCGCCCTTCAAGTCATGCCAGATTCTATCCGAGGACGCGGTTGTTTGCTGTGCGTTGGCGGCTCCCGAGGAGCCGAGCAACGTGCCGATGGTCAAGATGATCGCGGTGAAAACGGATGCGAGCGGCAAGGCGAGCTGCCGGCTCGAGTAAGCTTGATTTTGCATTTCGATGCCTCCACCAATGCAAGAGAGGTGGTGCCCAGGCTGGCGTTGAGGATAAGCCTTTGGCGACGCCTTGGCAAATCGCCGTGCTTTACGGCCGCCTGGCGCATGTCGGCGTCGTCTATTCCCATTCGAGTTCGGCAAATGCGGCCGTTGCGTTGCGCTCGTTGTAATCGTCGAACAGGTGCCAATTGTCCCGTTCGCTTCCGCCTGCGGTTTTGACTGCTTCGCGCAGCGGCGTTCCGTCGGCGATCGCCTTGCGGATATCGCGCGCCAGAACCTCGAAATAGCGTCGCTCCCCCGCCAGTGCCTGTGGCCAGTCGGCCGTTACAGGACCATGACCTGGAACGACGCGCGCGGCGTCGATCGCGGTGAGTGCATCCATCTGGCGGAGCCATCCAAGCAGTGATCCGTCGAGCGTCGGCAAGGAGCCCATGAACACCAGATCGCCGGCAAAGAGCGTTCTGGTCGTGGTATCGAATACGGTCAGGTCGTTGTCGGTGTGCGCCGCCTTCCATGCCCGCAGTTCGATCGTGCGCCCGCCGAGGTCGAGTTGCAGGTGATCGTCGACCAGCCTGGTCGGCGACACGATCTCGACCCCCTCCATCAGCGCCTCGCCAAGCTGTTCGCGATAGTTGTGCAGATAGAACGCGCCACGCGCGTCGAGGGCGCGCGGCAGATTGCGGTGACCGACGATGGTCGCGCCGATCTCCCGGAATGCCGCATTGCCGAAGATGTGGTCGGGGTGCATGTGGGTGTTGACCAGGAAGCGAACCGGCTTTGCGGTTACCTTTCCGATCGCGGCGAGAAAGGCGTGCGCCTCGATCAGGCTGCCACCGCTGTCGATGACGGCAACCGCATCGGTACCGATGACGGCGCCCAGATTGCAGATCGCACCGTCGTTGGCGGCGGTCATCAATTCATCCGTGCCCTGGAAGGCGAAGACGCCGTCGGCGATCTGCCTGAGCGAGAATCCCAGGTTGCCAGCCGCGGCTCGTCCGAGGCAGCACGGCATCAAGGCGGCGCTGGCGGCGGTACAGGCGAAGCCACTCACAAGCCTGCGTCTTAGCCGATCGATCGACATGAAGGCCTCCGATATGCATTTCACCTGCAGGCGATCAGGTGACGTCCGGAAATCTATGATGGAACGACCGCAGAAGGTCGCTCATCACCTGCGAATTGCGATGTTGCCGTGGCAACCGTACGTCGAACACGCCGAGCACATGGGTTGGCCGCGGCGCGAGCACGATGATGCGGTCCGAGAGCATCAGTGCCTCGCGTAGATTGTGGGTCACCATCAAGGCGGTCGTGGGCCGTGCCGACCACACGGTCAAAAGCAGATGCCGAAGCCGCTCGGCGGTCTGTTCGTCGAGCGAGACAAAGGGTTCGTCCAGGAAAAGCACCGCCGGCTCCGTGGCGAAAGCCCTGGCAAGTGCTGCCCTGCGCGCAAGGCCGAGCGACAGTTCGGCAGGATAGAGCGAGCGCATGGCCGCGAGGCCGAGCGTGTCGAACAGCCCGTCGAGATTTTTCGCCCTCAAGCTTTTCGGCAACGCCAGCCTGACATTCTGCTCCACCGTTCGCCACGGCAGCAGGGTCGGTTCCTGGAATACGGCGGCGATGCGGTTCGAACCTCCTTGCGGCAACTGGAAGGAGCCGGAAAAGTCTTTGTCCAAGCCAAGCAGGATACGCAGCGTCGTGGTCTTGCCGCAGCCCGACGGTCCAAGCAAGCAGGCGAATTCGCCTTGCCGGACCTCGAAGGAAAGGTCCTGAAGCGCCGTGATCGAGACGCCTCGCGCGGACCTGAAGGTCTTTTCGGCGATGTCGACCTTAAGCGGGACGACGGCGCCAACGGGTTGCATGTCGTTCAACGGGCTGCACCAGGAGAAGTTCAATGACAAGCATCACCGCCACGAAAGCCAGCGTGTAGGCAAGAATGGCGGCGACATCGAAAAGCTGGAAATAGAGATGGATCTGGAAGCCGACACCGTTCGAGCGGCCGAGCAGTTCGACGACCAGGACGATCTTCCAGATGAGGGCGATGCCGGATCGCGACGCGGCGGCAAGATAGGGCTGCAATTGCGGCAGCAGGATATGGCGGATGCGATCAAGGCGGCCGAAGCGATAGACGGTGGCCATCTCGGCATAACTTGGATCAAGCGTCCTGGCGCCTTCACGCATCGTCACCACGACATTCGGGATCTTGTTCACCGCCACCGCGCCGATCGCCGCCGCCTCGTTGAGGCCGAACCAGATGTAGCCGAGGACGATGACCACCAGCGCCGGGATGTTGAGGAACAGGATCACCCACGGGTTGAAAAAACGGTCGACGCGACGATAGCTGCCGAGCAAAACGCCGATGACGGATCCGATGATCATTGCGACGATATATGCTGCGGCGACCCGGCCGAGGGTCACGCCGAGATGGTAAAAGAGGTCGCCGCTCGCAGCCTCCCTGAGAAGCACCTGCCAGACCTGCCCAGGTCCTGGAAAGGCACGGCTTGGCCAGACGCCTGCCGCAAGGTTCCACAGCAGGCAAAGCCCGAGCAGGGAAACCGCTACGGTCAGCGCGGGCGCCAGTGCCGTCGCCAGGCTGCGTCGGCCGGACATGCTCGGCGGGGCATCACGCGTGCCGTCGGTTTCCGATGCGGTCATTTCCAGGGTTCCTGCCAGAATGTGCCGGGCGCCATCTCCGCCGCGCTGCCGACCAGCTTCGCGCCGCCGATCGCCGCCAGCACATGGTATAGCCTGCCGGCGTCAGCCGCTTCCTCGGCGACCGACCGTCTGGGAATGCCCTGACGATAGCGATCGCGCAGTTTTTCCAGTTCCTTGCCTTCCGCGCGAATGATCGGCGCCAGACGCAGCCATTCGTCATCGGATCTGGCCAGCAAGTCTTTGGCTTGCGCGGACGCCCTCACGAACCCCCTGACGGCATCGGGGTTCTCGTTCGCCCATTGGTCATGGAAGACGTAACCGAGCGCCGACACGGGTCCCAGAGCCCCAAGCGTCTTTGCCGCGTCATTCACGCCGATCAATCGACGGAAGCCATTGGCCTCGAGACGGGCGCAAAAATGCCAGAAATTCAGCACTGCATCGAGTTCGCCCTGTATCGCCTTTTCCGAAATCAGCGGCGGCGCGCCAAAGACGATGTCGCTGGTTGCCGACAGGTCGACGCCGAGATCGCGTCTGGTCAGCGCTTGTATCAGCAGCCAACTCTTGTCGAGCGGGCCGCCGGCGACGCCGATCTTCTTGTCCTTGAGATCGGCGACCGTCCGGATCGGTGAACCCTCCTTCACCATGATCGCGCCCACGGCGGTGGAATAGGGGAACAATGTGAGGTCGCCGCCTTCGGAGCGCTGGCGCGAGACCCACAGCCAGTCGGAAACGATCATGTCGATCGCGCCAGCCTGCATCGCGACGTTGGTTGCATCCTCGCCGGCGAAGTCGATGATCTCCAGATCGATCCCGTTCGCGGCATCGAACTTGTGCTGCCGTAGCGTATCGAGTTCCCAACTCACGGTTCCAAACTTCAGCACACCGAGGCGAATCCTGGCTGCCGCAACGGCTGGCCTGGTAGCAAGAACAGCGGCTGTCCCGAGAACCGCCAGACGCAACGTCATGCGCCGTGAAACCATCATGACACCTCCTCCCCAGGGTTCCGCGCTGCCAAATCAGATGGCTCGTTCCTTGCTCGGAAATGCGCATTTCCAGCGCATGACCTTGAGGGTCGGGTGTTCTTGAGACCATTTCGCGATTTCGCTGGGGGCAAGGAACATGCATTGGAACAGGGTGCCGCGGCTCTCGAAATAGAGATGTTCGTCTCGGCAATTGCTCGGATTGGCGCTGAGGCAAACCGTCAATATGAGATCGACCATGTCCATTCAGCACCTCTTGCGCGTTCCCAAACGCCCATCTCGGCGAGTCCAGCCCAACCAGGAGCCAGGACAAAACCGCCACTTGCCGGATTTCTCAAGGTGCCAATGGAGAAACCGGAATGAGGTCAAGCTACGCGCTCGCCCAATAGCCGTCAACAAAGACGAATGGACAGGATCCTTGAGCACCCAGGCCTCTAAACCTTTGTACGATTGACTTTCACAACATGCCGATTAGCTTCCAGGTGACGTGGCGCGGCTCCACGGGAGAAGCGGAATTTCCACGCCACCGCGTAAGGCGCATGCCGACGGATCAAAGGATCGGCATGCACAAATCGTCCAGGGCACCCAGACGATCAATGAGGAAATACCATGCGCGCAATCGCATTTTTCGCAGTCATGTCCGTTGTGCCCTTCATCGCGAGCCAATCCCAGGCACAGGACGCGGCGGCGGGTGAGAAGGTCTTCGCCAAATGCAAGGTCTGCCATGTCGCCGACCAGGACAAGAACAAGGTCGGCCCGTCGTTGAACGGCGTCATCGGCCGAACAGCCGGCACGCACCCGGGGTTCAGCTATTCTCAGGCGATGGTCGCGGCAGGCAAGTCCGGCGTCAAATGGGATGAACCCACGCTGAAGACTTACCTTCACGATCCCAAGGCCATGGTCAAAGGAACAAAGATGGCGTTTGTCGGCCTCAAACAGGACGAAGACATCGCCAATGTCATCGCCTATCTGAAGCAATTCTCGAAATAGCGCGCCGCCGGCCGTTCGAACTTGCGTTCGGCCGGCGTTCGCCTCGATCACGCATCGGCTTGCAGCCCCTGCATTGCCGAAGGCAGATCGAAAAGGCTGTCGCAAACAAGATCGGCGCCAAGCTCTTCCACCGGAATGTGGCTGTAGCCGCCACGCAGCAGAATGACGGGCATGCCGGCGGCGCGTGCGGCGCCCAGGTCAGCGCCACTGTCTCCGACCAGCAGCGCGTCACCCGGGTCGACGCCTAGTTGTGCCAACGCCAGCAGCAGGGCATCGGGCGCCGGTTTCAGGTATGTCACCGCGTCTCCGCCGACGATCGCACCGAAATATTCCGTCAATCCGAAATGAAGCAGGATTTCGCGGGTCGCCAACTGCGGTTTGTTGGTTGCCACCCCCATGCTTACTCCGCTCAAATGAAAGTGGGTGAGGGCCTCCCTGACGCCAGGCATCAGCCTTGTCAGGCCGGTCAGGTGCCGGCGGTAGATAGGCGCCATGACGCGGTTTGCCTCATCGAGAGCGTTGCCGAGCAGTGGCGCTCCCGATGCCGCGAAGGCTCGCTCGATCAGTTTCCTGACACCGCCGCCGATCATGGCCTTGACCCGGTCCAGGCGCAGCGGCGGCAGATCGCGGCTGGCCAGCAATTCGTTGACGGCGGCCGCTATGTCCGGTGCCGAGTCGACCAGCGTGCCGTCGAGGTCGAACAGGATCGCCTTCGGCGATCGAAGCGGCCTACCTGCGCCGACGTTCATGCGTCATCCTTCCACTTGATCGAGCAGCCGATCGAGGCGACCTGGTCCAGCGGCCCGTCGCCGGTTCGGGCAACCTGCTTCATCGCCTCGAACAGATCGCGTCTCAGCCCGGGCGCTCCGGCTTCTCGTCGCGAGGCGTCCAGCCGACCGCGATATTGCAATCCCAACTCGCTGTTGAACCCGAAGAAATCGGGAGTGCACACCGCCACGTAATCGCGCGCTACAGTTTGGCGCTGGTCGTGCAGGTAAGGGAAGCTGAAGCCGTTCGTCGTGGCGAAGAGCTTCATTTGGTCGAAGGAATCCTCCGGGTAGGTGTCGGCATCGTTCGAGTTGATTGCGACAAAGCCGATACCTTCGGCCTTGAGGTCGTTGGCATCGCGCACGATACGTGAAATCACCGCCTTCACATAAGGGCAGTGATTGCAGATGAAGGCCACGACCAGGCCGTTCGGGCCGGCCTGGCTGAGGATCGAATGCGACCTGCCGTCGACGCCGGGCAAAACGGCATCGATCGCGCGCCAGCCGAAATCGCAGACAGGGGGAACGGCCGCCATGCTTGCCTCCGATGAAATGGTTTACGCGGCTTTCCGGATCGCACCGTCGGCCGCCTGTCGGATGGTTCCAATGTTGGCGCGGTAGGCCGCCTCGGTGCCCCCCTTGAACACGGCCGACCCGGCGACCAGCACATTGGCGCCGGCCGCGGCGACCAGCGGGGCGGTTTCGGCCGTGACGCCGCCATCGATTTCGATGTCAATCGGGCGGTGGCCAACCAATGCCTTGATTCGCCTGATCTTCTCGATGACCGCGGAAATGAAGGCCTGGCCGCCGAAGCCTGGATTGACCGTCATCAGAAGCACCAGATCGAGCCTGTCGAGCACATATTCGATGACGCTCTCCGGCGTCGAAGGATTCAGCGATACGCCGGCCTTCTTGCCGAGATTTTTGATCGCCTGCAGGGAACGATCGAGATGCGGCCCGGCCTCTGCATGCACCGTGATGATGTCGCAACCGGCGTCGGCGAAGGCGGCCAGATAGGGGTCGGCCGGCGCGATCATCAGATGGCAGTCGAAGATTTTGTCCGTTCGGTCGCGGATCGCCTTGATCACCGGCGGACCGAAGGTGATGTTGGGCACGAAGTGGCCGTCCATCACGTCGAGATGGATCCAGTCGGCACCCGCCCGCACGACAGCTTCGACCTCGTCGCCGAGCCGCGAGAAATCCGCGGAAAGCACGGAGGGTGCGATGATTGTCCCGGTGACCATGGTCGTCGTCTCCAATTCTGTCTGCGGTGTTGGTCGCTGCGCCGGCCGCTTCGTCGTGTCAGCGCATCTTCGTCTCCGGTTCGCCTTCCAGTTTCCCTTCCGCGAACACGCGGCTGCCGCGAATGTCGGATTCCTCGATGGTGATAAGATCGGCCTTGGTCAACACCCGGCTGCGCGATGCGAAAAGCCGGTTGGCCTGCCGCAGCCGCGCCCGGTCGAGCCCATTGCGAACCGAACGCGCGTTGGAGAAATGCGGCAGCCTCATGCGGATCGGAAGATACTCTTCGAGCGCCTGGGACGCCGCCTCGCTGAGGCGATAATTCTGCTCCGCGAGCATAATCTCGGCGATCGATTTCAGTTCGCTGACGCCATAGTCAGGGAAATCGAGGTGGTGGGCGATGCGCGAACGCATGCCGGGATTGCTGTCGAAGAAGCGGTCCATCTTGTTCTTGTAGCCGGCAAGGATCACAACCAGATCGTCACGGTTGTTCTCCATGCACTGCAGCAGGATTTCGATCGATTCCTGGCCGTAGTCGCGTTCGTTCTCTGGCTTGTAGAGATAGTAGGCCTCGTCGATGAAAAGCACGCCGCCCATGGCACGCTTGATCACCTCGCGGGTCTTGGGCGCGGTGTGGCCCACATACTGGCCGACGAGATCGTCGCGAGTCACGGCGACCATGTGGCCTTCGCGGACATAACCCAGACGATGCAGGATTTCGGCCATCCTCAGCGCCACCGTGGTCTTTCCGGTGCCAGGATTTCCCGTGAAATTCATGTGCAGCGTCGGCGCGCCCGATGTCAGTCCGAACCTGCGGCGAAGCCGGTCGACCAGGAGGAGGGCGGCGATCTCGCGGATGCGGGTCTTGACCGGCTTCAGGCCAACGAGTTCTCGGTCGAGCTTGTCCATCACCTCGTCGATGTTGGACGCCTCGAACTCGGCCTGCAGATCAACCGTCGCGTCTTGTGCGGCAGCGTCCTTTGTCATCGCGTTCAGCATGGTTCGGCTAGCTCCGCTCGCCTTCGGGCCTGTCGGTCGCATAAGGCACGATCGAATAACCCTGGCTGCGGCCGTCACGCTCCTGGCGCAGCAGCCGGAACCCGGGTTCGCTGGGCGGCCGGTTGACAATGAACGACATGCGCGGCGCTTCCCAGCCTTTGGTCGAATCGAAGGCGGTTACCCGCACATACATGTTCGGACAGGCTTTCCGGCAAGCATTGACCTCGAGCAGTATGCCCGCCGGATCTTTCAAGTCGAACATGGGGTTGCCGTACATTTCCCAATAGGTGTTTCGCGGATGCGGATCGTCCGTGTACTCGACGCTGACCGCCCAATGGTTCTTCAGCGCGTATTTGATCTGCGCCGAAATCTGCTCGTCGGTCAGGTCGGGCAGGAACGAGAACTGCCCCTGTGTGACCTTGTTTCCCGGATTGGTCATCATGACGACGGTTCCTTTCGTCTAGAAGCTGGGCGTTGCGGTTGGCACGAAGTCGGCCGTGTCGGTCGATTCGTAGTTGAAGGTGACGTCCTTCCAGGTCTCCAGGGCAGCCTTCAGCGGCGTGCACCATCTGGCCGCCTGTTCGAGGATCTTGGTCCCTTCGCGCAAATAATCGCGCCCCTCGTTGCGGGCCAGGATCATCGCTTCCAAGGCGACGCGATTGGCCGTCGCGCCTGCCTGGATACCGTCCGGATGGCCGATCGTGCCGCCGCCGAACTGCAGGATGACGTCCTCGCCGAGATAGTGGATCAACTGGTGCATCTGGCCGGCATGGATGCCGCCCGAGGCAACGGGCATCACCTTGTTGAGCGAGGCCCATTCCTGATCGAAGAACAGCCCGGTTTCGAGGTTCTGCGGCGTGCGCTCCTCGCGCAGCGTGTCATAAAATCCCTTGATCATGAGCGGGTCGCCTTCCAGCTTGCCGACCACCGTGCCGGCATGGATGTGGTCGACGCCGGCCATGCGCATCCATTTGCAGATGACGCGGAAATTCATGCCGTGGTTCTTCTGGCGCGAATAGGTCGAGTTGCCGGCACGGTGCAGGTGCAGGATCATGTCGTTGCGGCGTGCCCACTTGGCCATCGACTGGATCGCCGTGTAGCCGATGACCAGATCGATCATCACAATGCAGGAGCCAAGTTGCTTGGCGAATTCGGCGCGCTCGTACATCTCCTCCATCGTGCCGGCGGTGACGTTGAGATAATGGCCCTTGACCTCGCCGGTGGCGGCCGACGCCTTGTTCACGGCCTCCATGCAGTAGAGGAAGCGGTCGCGCCAATGCATGAAGGGCTGCGAGTTGATATTCTCGTCGTCCTTGACGAAGTCGAGGCCGCCCTTCAGCGCTTCATAAACGACGCGCCCGTAATTGCGTCCTGACAGGCCGAGCTTCGGCTTCGTCGTTGCGCCGAGCAGCGGCCGGCCGAACTTGTCGAGCCGCTCACGCTCCACCACGATGCCGGTCGCCGGCCCCTGGAAGGTTTTGAGATACGCCACCGGGATACGCATGTCTTCCAGCCGCAACGCCTTGACTGCCTTGAAGCCGAACACATTGCCGATGATCGATGCGGTCAGGTTGGCGATCGAGCCCGGCTCGAACAGGTCGAGGTCGTAGGCGATGTAGGCGAAGTACTGTTGCTCGGTCTTGGTTCCGGGACCGGTGTTCGGCACCGGCTCGGATCTGAACGCCTTGGCGCGATAGAGCTCGCAAGCTGTCAGCCGGTCGGTCCACACCACGGTCCACGTCGCGGTGGAGGATTCACCGGCGATGGCGGCTGCCGCCTCCTCGTGGTCGACACCGGGTTGCGGCGTGATCCGGAACATGGCGATCAGATCGGTTTCCTTGGGCCTGTAGTCAGGCTCCCAGTAGCCCATCTTCTTGTAGGGGATGACCCCTGACTTGTAGCGCTCCTTGCCTTCCTTGAGCGTCCCCGCTGGCAGTATGTCGATCTTGTTCATGACAGGTCTCCTGTTTGTTGCTCAGGCGGCTTTCGCGGTTGCGATTTGGGGGTCGAGTTTTCCCGCGGCGTAACGTTTCGCCATCTCGTCCATGGCGATGACCTTGATCTTCGAGGCGTTGGACGCCGTACCGAAACGCTCGAAGCGGTCCCGGCAAAGGTCGCGCAAGGCATCCATGGCGGGCTTCAGGAATTTGCGGGGATCGAACTCGCGCGGGTCTTCCGTCGCGACGCGGCGGAACTGCCCGGCCATGGCCATGCGGCAATCGGTGTCGATATTGACCTTGCGCACGCCGTAGCGGATGCCGCGCTCGATCTCCTCGACCGGGACGCCAAAAGTCTGGGGCATCTCGCCGCCGTATCTGTTGATGATGTCCTGCAACTCCTGCGGCACAGAGGAAGAGCCGTGCATGACCAGATGCGTGTTGGGCAGCTTCTCGTGGATCGCCTCGATCACCTGCATGGCCAGGATGTCGCCGTCCGGCTTGCGGGTGAATTTGTAGGCACCGTGCGAGGTGCCGCAGGCAATCGCCAGCGCGTCGACTTGGGTTGCGGTCACGAAGTCGACCGCCTGATCGGGATCGGTCAGGAGCTGGTCGTGGGAGAGCGCGCCCTCGGCGCCGTGGCCATCCTCGGCCTCGCCTTGGCCGGTTTCCAGCGAGCCGAGCACGCCCAGTTCGCCTTCGACGGAAGCGCCGACCCAATGCGCCATACGTGCGACGCGTTCGGTTATGGCGACGTTGTAGTCGTAGCTTGCCGGCGTCTTGGCGTCCGCCATCAAGGATCCGTCCATCATCACCGAGGTGAAGCCGTGGCGGATCGCGGAAAGGCAGGTGGCCTCGCTGTTGCCGTGGTCTTGATGGATGCATAGCGGGATGGTTGGGTGGATTTCGGTCAGCGCCTCCATCATCTTGGCCAGCATGATGTCGTTGGCATAGGTCCGGGCGCCACGCGAAGCCTGGATGATGACAGGCGCGTCGCAGGCCTTGGCCGCTTCCATGATGGCGAGGCCCTGTTCCATGTTGTTGATGTTGAATGCCGGTACGCCGTAGCCGTGCTCGGCGGCATGGTCGAGAAGCTGGCGAAGGGTGATGCGAGCCATTGTGAATCCTCCTAGATGATGAGCTTCAGCGCCGCTGCAGCAACCGCTTCGGACGTTATGTTGAAATGCCGGTAGAGGTCGGGGGCAGGGGCGCTGGCGCCGAAGCCGGTCATGCCGACGAAAGCGCCGGTCTCGCCGATCCAGCGGTCCCAGCCCAGCCGGGCTGCCGCTTCGACCGCGACGCGCGGCGCCGAGCCGAGGACGGCCTTGCGGGTGGCGCTTTCCTGCTCCTCGAAAAGCTCCCAGCACGGCATCGACACGACGGCGGCGGCGACGCCATGCTCGGTCTCCAGCCTTTCGGCGGCAGCAACCGCGATCTCGACCTCCGAGCCGGTGGCGATCAGGGTGACGGCACGGTGCTCGGCTGGTTCGCGCAGGACGTAGGCACCCTGGCGGGAGCGGTTCTCGTCACTGTGCGACCGACGCAGCATCGGCAGGTTCTGGCGCGACAGCACCAGCACGCTCGGCCGATCCTTGCTCTTCAGCGCGAGTTCCCAGCACTCCGCCGTTTCGATGACATCCGCCGGACGGAAGACGTTGAGATTGGGCGTGGCACGCAGCATCGCCAGGTGCTCGACCGGCTGGTGCGTCGGGCCGTCCTCGCCGAGGCCGATGGAATCGTGTGTCATCACATAGATGACGCGCTGGCCCATGAGCGCCGAGAGCCGCATCGCGCCGCGCGCATAATCGGCGAAGCACAGGAACGTACCGCCATAGGGCACGAACCCTCCATGCAGCGCGATGCCGTTCATGGCGGCCGCCATGCCGTGTTCACGAATGCCGTAGTGAATGTAGCGGCCGGCATAGTCACTCGGCGCAATGCGGTTCATGCCCTTGGTGATCGTCAGATTCGAGTGCGTCAGATCGGCCGAGCCGCCGACGGTCAATTCCGTTGCGCCGTTGATGGCCTCCAGCACCATTTCGGAGGCTTTTCGCGTCGCCACCTTGGTTGCCTTCTCGACATGTTCGCGACGAAAGGCTTCGAGCGCGTCGAAGACCGTGTCGGCCAGTTCGGCGGCGACGGCGTTTTCAAAAGCCTCGCGTCGCGGCGAGGCGGCAAGCCGCTGCTCCCAGGCGCGCCGCATCGCTTCGCCGCGACCGGCAATCTCGCGCCAGGCGAAAAGGATATCATCCGGCACCTCGAACGGCGCGTTGGCCCAGCCGATGTTTTCGCGTGTCGCGGCGATCTCTGCTTCACCCAGCGGTGCGCCGTGCGTCTTTTCCGAACCGCCGAGATTGGGGGCACCCATGCCGATCACTGTGCGGCAGGCAATCAGCGATGGCCGATCCGACCGCCGCGCCGCCTCGATTGCCGCGGCGACTGCTGCCATGTCGTGCCCGGCGACACTTTGGACATCCCAGCCGGCGGCCTTGAAGCGCGCCGGCTGGTCCATCGACGTGGAGAGGGAGGTCGGCCCGTCAATGGAAATCGCATTGTCGTCCCAGAAGACAATCAGGCGGGAAAGCTTCAGGTGACCAGCGAGATCTATCGCCTCGTGACTGATTCCCTCCTGAAGGCAGCCGTCGCCCGCAATCACATAGGTATGATGATCGACCAGATCGGCACCGTAGCGGGCGGCAAGCATGCGTTCCGCCAGCGCCATGCCGACCGCCGTGGAAATGCCCTGTCCAAGCGGTCCGGTGGTGGTCTCCACGCCAAGCGCATGGCCGTATTCCGGATGTCCGGCGGTGCGGCTGCCCAGCTGCCGAAATCGCTGCAATTCCTCGACCTGCATGTCTTCGTAGCCGAGCAGATGATGCAGCGCGTACTGCAGCATCGAGCCGTGGCCGGCTGAAAGCACGAAACGGTCACGGTCGGGCCAGTCCGGTCTCGACGGATCGATATTGATGAAGCGGTTGAACAGCACCGTTGCGACATCGGCCATGCCCATCGGCATGCCGGGATGACCCGAATTCGCCTTTTGGACGCTGTCCATCGCCAGCGCGCGAATGGCGTTCGCCATGTCGCGCTCAGAGACGAGAGCGGTTGTGGTGACGGGCTTCAGTGCTGTTTGGCTGGTCATTGCATCCTCCTCACGACACACGGCTCTTGCGTTCAACCAATTGCAGGATGAGCGGCGTCAGGATCAGCTGCATGGCAAGATCGAGCTTGTTGCCTGGCACCACGATGGAATTTGGCCGCGACATGAACGAGTCGTGGATCATCGACAGCAGATACGGAAAATCGATGCCGCGCGGATTGGCGAAGCGGATAACCAGCATCGATTCGTCGGGTGTCGGAATCCAGCGCGCGATGAACGGGTTGGACGTATCGACGATCGGCACGCGCTGGAAGTTGATGGCGGTCTGCGAGAATTGCGGGACAATGTAGCGGACATAGTCGGGCATCCGGCGCAGGATCACGTCCATCACCGCCTCGGTGGAATAGCCGCGTGTCGAACGGTCGCGATGGATCTTCTGGATCCATTCGAGATTGATGACCGGCACGACGCCGATCTTGAGATCCGCATGCTTGGCCAGATTGATCGTGTCGGTGACGACACAGCCGTGCAGCCCCTCGTAGAAGAGCAGGTCGCTGGGAGCGAATTCGCGCCATTCGGTAAAGGTTCCCGGTGGCGTGCCGTGCTGCTTTTCCTCTTCCTCATCATGAATGTAGGTGCGGGTCTTGCCGGTTCCGCGACGGCCATATTCCGCGAACACCTCTTCGAGAATTCCGAGTTCGTTGGCCGCGGCATTGAAATGGGTGAAGTTCGGGTTGCCGGCCTTTTCCTCCTCGGCCACCTTTGCCTTCATCGCCGCGCGGTCGTAGCGGTGAAATGCGTCGCCTTCGATGAAAGCGGCCTCGATGTTCTCGCGCCGGAAAATCAGCTCGAAGATGCGCTTGACCGAGGTCGTGCCGGCGCCCGACGACCCGGTGATGGTGATGATGGGGTGCTTGGCTGACATGGTGCAGCTCAGGCTCTGAACAGGCCGCGGCGGCTGAACAGCGGCGCACGCTCACCGATGTTGCTCGGCTCTGTGTGGTAGCGCGTGATGCGCGCGACTTCCCGCGCCGACCCGAAGATCATCGGCACGCGCTGATGCAGGCTCTCGGGCTCGATTTCCAGGATGCGGGTGATCGCGTCGGTGGCGGCACCACCAGCCTGCTCTATGAGATAGGCGATCGGGTTGGCCTCGTAGACGAGGCGCAGCCGTCCCTGACCATAGCCCTTGCGCCGATCGCCGGGGTAGAGAAAAACGCCGCCGCGCATCAATATGCGGTAACAGTCGGCGACCAGAGAGGCGATCCAGCGCATGTTGAAATCCTTCTCGCGCGGTCCTTCGGTGCCCTCCAGGCAGTCGTCGACATAGAGCCGCACAGCCTCGTCCCAGTGCCGGTAGTTGGCGGCGTTGATGGCGAACTCCTGAGTGCGTTGCGGAATGATCCGGCTTTCATAGGCCTGGACGAAGGTGCCGAGCCTTGTCGAGAAGACGAAGACATGCGTGCCGCTGCCGAGCGACAGGACGAGTGCCAGCTGCGGCCCATAGATGAAGAAACCGGCGCCTAGCTGGTTCACGCCCGCCTGCAAGAAAGAGGCGGCCGGATCAGCGTCCGGCGCGCCAGTTGCGGTCAGGAGCGAGAAGATCGTTCCGATCGACACGTTGGTGTCGATGTTGGAAGAGCCGTCGAGCGGGTCGATCGCAATGGCGAGTGGCGCTTGCCTGTCGAGCAGGACTGGCTGCTCCAGCTCCTCGGAGGCGTAAAGCGCCACCGGCGCACGGCGCATGGCGTCGAGGAAGATGTCGTCGGAGAAGACGTCGAGATCCTTCTGGACGTCGCCGTCGGCATTGGCGCCACGGGTCTCGGCAAAGGCGGCGCCGAGCACCCCTTGGTTGATGGTGTTGCGGACCTTGATGGCGGCCTGTGTCAACTGACGGACGGTCGTCACAACGGCCGAGCGGAATTCGTCTGGCTGGCCGAGATAGGAGTTCAGAAAAGCGTCGAGCGTTGCCGCTGGCATCGTAACCTCCCCTCCGGCCGCATCTCCTCGGAGCGGCTGGACTGGAGGAATGGAAACAAACGTCACACGATAAGTAAAATTCAATAACTTTACCTGGTCAGTAAAAATAACTTAGTATGCGACATGAGAAACCTCACGCTCAAGCATTTCAAGACCGTCCAGGCAATCATCAAGTGCGGCAAAATTGTCAGCGCAGCCAAGATGTTAGGCCTGTCTCCTCCAGCGCTGACAATCCAACTGCGACAAGTGGAGGAAGAATTCCAGCTGGCTCTGTTCGACCGAACGTCGGACGGCATGCGTCCCACTGCCGCAGGTCTGGCTTTCGTCGAGACAGCGCAGGTTATCGAGGAGCATCTCGGTTTGCTCGAAGACAAGATGGATGCCATCAAGGGCGTACGCACCGGCAGCTTGAGGCTCGGCGTCGTTTCCACAGCCAAATATTTCGCGCCGCGGCTGATGGCTGCGTTCATGAAGGACCATCCCGACATCGACATGCGGCTTGCCATCGGCAATCGTGCCCAGACGATCGACAACCTCAGGAACCACGACATCGATATCGCGCTGATGGGGCGTCCGGCGAAAGAGGTTCCGGTGCGTGCTTCGGTCTTCGGTGATCATCCGCTGGTCATCATCGCGCCGCCCGACCATCCCTTGGTGGCGGCGCGCGATATCTCCAAGGAGCGGATTGCCGAGGAGCATTTCCTTATTCGCGAGCCCGGCTCCGGAACCCGTATCTCGTTGGAAATATTCCTGAGCGACGTGCCTGGGCGCATCGACGACCTCGGTGTCGAGATGGCCTCGAACGAAACGATCAAGCAGGCGGTGATGGCTGGTCTGGGCATCGCCTTCATCTCTGCTCACACCATCGCTGCGGAAACCGAGGCAGGCCGGCTTGTCATCCTCGACGTTGTCGGCATGCCGATCCGCCGACAATGGTTCTCGGTGATGCGAACCGATCACGCAATCTCGCCGGCGATGGCCACATTCAACGATTTCCTGATGCGCAAGGGCGCAATGTACCTGCCCCTTTTCGGAAAGCTGTATCCAGACAAGGCTGGATGACACTGCACGAGCGCAACGGATGAAAGTCCGGTGGAGAACGCCCGCGCTCGTTGGTATTATATAAGCGATATGTTATGTTGCAGTGCGAAAGAGCGGGGGCCACGTCCTTTCACACCGTAAGCGATCTGTATGTGCAACCCCTGCAGACTGTTCGGAACTCTCCCGGGTATGGGTTCGGGAATTCGATGGGGAAAAGGGGTAATGCTTTACACACTCGTTATGATGGTCTGCCTGACGGATGGACCGCGGACCTGCGAACAACGCGAGGAAATGGTAGACGGTCTGGCGATGAATCCCGGGACTGCCTTCATGCAGGCGCAGCCGCTGGTGGCAAGGTGGATCGAGACGCATCCCGGTTATTTCGTGCAGCGCTGGCGTGTGCTGCCTGGCAGAGAGTCGTGAGACAGGCGGCCAAGGTCTATTTCTTCACGATGAGCGTTTCCGAGACAGTCTTCGACAACTGGTAAAGCCGCTGCTCGATTATCGTCGGCACATCGCAGACATAAGTCAGCGACTGGACGCGTTCGTTGAAAATTCGCGTCGCGAAATTCAGTTGATCGGTTCGCCGTTCTACTTCGTCCGGATCCGCATCGGCCTTGGCGCGCAGCGCGTCCACTTCGGATGCTTCCTTGCGCAACTGTGCCGCCATTTCCAGCTGTTTGTGGGCATAGCGGGAGATGCCGGAGATCACGTGCGAACGCTCGGCGTCCATGTGATCGAACATTCCCTGCACCAGCATCGTCATTTTGGTTGCGACCTGCTCGGGCGGTAGGGAAGTCGCGAAATCCTTGATCTCCTTCTGGGCTTGTGCAATCGGCGTCCGCCGGGCCGCCACAGCATCGACAAGCGCCGACACGCCTGGATCCTTCGCCCAATCCTTCGCGGTCGCCGGAAGCTCCGGCCCATTCCAGATCTGGCCAAGCGAGAGCTGTGGCACCTTACGCTGCATGCAGGGCCAGTCGGGATCGGTGTTTGCCGCGGCGGCGCCCTCCATCGACGCAAGCGTGGTGACCAGAACCAGAGTGTGAACAAGTCTCATTCGCGCCATCAGGCGTTTCCTCCCATGTCCTGTTTGCGGATCACCAAACCGCGCGAAGGGTCGTATGCGATGATGGCGCCGCCCAGGAACAGCAGCGTGCAGCCGGCGACGACGCCCAGCGACAGCCATTCGATCTGCCCGTAGAAGGCAAAACGGATCAGTTCGACGGCATAGGTGAACGGGTTGCAGAGGCAGATCTTGTAGAGCAGGGGGCTCGCCTCCTGGATGCGCCACAAGGGATACAGCGCCGGAGACGCGAAATAGCCGGGAAAGATGACGAAGTTCATGATGCCGGCGAAGTTTTCAAGCTGCTTGATCAGCGAAGACAAGAGCATGCCGAGCGCGCAAAGCATCATGCCCGACAGGAACAGTGCCGGCAGAACATAGAGATAGCCGAGTGGCGGCGCTTTGACGCCCCACAACCAGGCAACGATCAGGAACGCGTAGACCTGCACGATCGATACGGCCACACCGGCCAGCATCTTCGACACCAGCAGGAACCAGCGCGGAAACGGGCTGACCAGCAGGATGCGCATGTTGCCCATCTCGCGGTCGTAGACCATCGACAGTGAAGACTGCATGCCGGAAAACAGCAGGATCATGCCGCAAAGGCCCGGCGTGATATAGACCTCGTAGAGCACATAGGTCTTGTAGGGCGGGATGATCGACACGCCAAGCACCTGGCGAAAGCCGGCCGCGAAGATGAACAGCCAGACCAGCGGCCGGACCAGCGAGGAAATGAAGCGTTCGCGCTGGTGCAGGAAGCGCAGGCACTCGCGCAGGACGACGCCTTTCAGGCAAATGAGATAGTGGCGCAGGCCGAATGGCTCGGACCGCACCGGCATGATGCCGGCGACCTTTCCGGGCATCGAAGGGGCGCTCATGGCGACGTCTCCGTCATGCCCGCCGCATCGACGCGGCTGAGCTTCGAAAAGGTTTCGCGAATCGAACTTCCGCCGTTCGCACGGATCACATCCGACACCTTGCCGCTGGCGACCAGGTCACCCCGCCGCAGTATGACGACATGGTCGGCGTCTTCGACTTCGTCGATCAGATGCGTGGCCCAGAGCACGCCGATGCCCTCTGCTTGGACGAGCTTGCGGATGGTGGCGAGGATGCCCGCACGAGATTCGATATCCAGGCCGACGGTCGCCTCGTCAAGCAGGAGCAGGGAAGGTCGGTGCAGCAGCGCCCTGGCGATTTCGATGCGCCGCATCTGACCGCCGGAGAGGCTGCGTGCCTTGTCATGCTGGCGGCCCTGCATGTCGACCGTTTCCAGCAGCGCGGCAATGCGCTGGCGAGCTTCGCGTCCGCCAATGCCATGCAACGAGGCATGGTAGGAGAGATTCTGGTAGACGCTGAGGTCGAGATCGAGCGTGCGTGCCTGGAACACGATGCCGACCCGCCTGAGTGCTTCGCCGGACGCGCGGCGAATGTCATGGCTGAAGATGCGGATCGATCCGTGACGCGTGTCGTAGAGGTGGCTTATCAGTGAGAACAGCGTCGTCTTGCCGGCCCCGTTGAGGCCGAGCAGAACGGTGAAAGTCGCCGGCGCGATCGAGAAGGAGACGTCGTTGAGCGCCCGCTTCTGGCCATAGGAATGGCTGACGGCTCGGACATCGAGCGCCACCACCTCGTCTCCCGGTCCGCTTGTCCTCATATGCTGCATACCGGATCGCTCCTTCAGGACGCGTTGGCCTATTGGCGCCCCTGATCGCCTTTTGTCTTACTTGATCGTAATCTTGCCCTTCAGTCCCTTGTCGGCAAGGTCGGGAACCGACCAGGTATATTCGCCCGGGCGAACGGTATGGAACTGCACCTGGATCGTTCCCGCGTCGTCGAATTCCAGCCAGGCCGGTCCGCCGTCCATATGCACTTCCAAATCGTTGATGACGATCTGGTCCATCCAGACATTGCGGAAGAGATCGGTCACGAACTTGTACTCGAAACCGCCCTTGGACGTGATCTTCCAGCGATAGCCCTGGCCGGCGATCAGCTCGAAGTC